>NZ_RZQA01000439.1:0-5326 GCF_004022915.1 Mesorhizobium sp. M7A.F.Ca.US.006.04.2.1 | reverse complement strand
TCGGTCACCGATCCGGCCAGCATCGGGGTGATCAGCCAGGTCGGCGAGTATCTGATCCTCGACGATCCGAAGGATGGTCTGCAGCCGAAGCTGGCTCTGTCCTGGGAGGCCAACGAGACGGCCAGCCGCTGGACCTTCAAATTGCGGCAAGGGGTAAAATTCCACGATGGCCGCGCGGTCACCGCCAAAGACGTTGTGGCGAGCTTCGAGCGGCTGGTCGATCCGGCCAGCGGCTCGTCGGCGTTGTCCGCCTACAAGGGCATCCTGTCCAAGGGCGGCGCCAAGCTGGTCGACGACGAAACCGTCGCCTTCGATCTCGACGGTCCGAACAGCAACTTCCCGTTCTATGTCTCCTCCGACGTCTACAATGCCGTCATCCTGCCTGCCGACTATGCCGGTGATTTCGAGAAGACTTTCAACGGCACCGGCCCGTTCAAGCTCGAATCCTTCCGTCCCAAGCAAGGCGCCAGCTTCGTGCGCAATGAGAATTACTGGGGCGACAAGGCGCTGCCCGACCGGATCGAGATCAAGTTCTTCGACGACGAGCAGGCACAGGTGCTGGCTTTGCAGGCCGGCCAGCTCGACGTGATCCCAAGCACGACGCGGCTGGAGCTGGCGATCGAGGGCAATCCCAACTTCAAGCTGCTGAGCGTGCAGGCGAGCTCGCACGACCAGGTGCATCTCAGGACCGACCAGGCGCCGTTTACCGACAAGCGCATCCGCCGCGCGCTGGCGCTCACGATCGACCGAGAGGCTGTGGTCAAGGGCCTGCTCAAGGGCCGCGCCATCGTCGGCAACGACACGCCGTTCGCGCCGATCTTCCCCTCGGCCGATCCATCGGTGCCGCAGCGCAAGCAGGACATTGCCGAGGCCAAGCGGCTGCTTGGCGAGGCGGGCGTGCCCAACGGCTTCGAGGTGACGCTGACCACCGAACGCGCCTATGACATTCCCGACTATGCGGTCATCATCCAGAACTTCGCCAAGAAGGCCGGCATCGACGTCAAGCTCAATGTCCTGCCGCAGGACGCCTATTACGGCTCGGCGACGTTCGGCAGTTCGCCATGGCTGGATTCGGTGCTCGGCATCACCGACTATGGCCACCGCGGCACGCCCGACATCTTCCTCAACGCCACGCTAAAGAGTTCGGGAGCTTGGAACGCGGCACATTTCAACAACCCGGCCTATGACGCGCTGCTGCTTGACTACTCGAAGGCGCGCGACCTGCAGGCACAGCGCCTTGTTGCCCGCAAGATCCAGACCTTGCTGCTCGACGAGACGCCGGCGATCATCAGCTACTTCTCGCAATACAGCCGCATCGTCAGCTCCAAGGTCGAGGGCGTACGCTTCACCGCGATTTCGCATCTCCTGCTCGACCGCGTTTCCTTCGTCCAGGCATGATCGCGACATGCTGACCGGTCGCATTCTGTCAGCGCGTGTGGGCACACTTGTCCTCACCCTGTGGCTGGTCAGCATTCTGGTGTTCTTCGCCGGGCAGGTCCTGCCCGGCGATGTGGGCCGTGTCATGCTCGGGCCTTTTGCCGACGCGCAAGCGGTGGCGGAACTGAACAAGCGGCTAGGCGCCGACCAGCCGGTTCTCGTCCAGTATTGGCTCTGGTTCAGCAAAGCGGTCACCGGTGACTTCGGCACCTCGCTGTCGATGCGCGGGCCGGTGGCGCCCTTCGTGCTGGAAAGCCTCAAGCGCTCCGCGGCGCTTGCCGGGATTATTTTGCTCTTCCTCGTTCCGCTCGGCGTTGGTGCCGGCGTCATCGCCGGTCTCAATGCGGGCCGCCTCATCGACCGGCTGATCGTGATGGCGGGCGTCTCCTTCGGCATTGTGCCTGATTTCGTTTCCGGCCTGATGCTGCTCATCGTTTTCGGCCTGTGGCTGAACTGGTTCCCGATCTCCGGAGTTGCGCCCGATGGCGCGGGCTTCTGGACGCATGGCTATTATCTGATCCTGCCGGCGCTGCCGCTGGTGCTGAACCTTTCCGGCTATATCGCCCGGATGACGCGAGCGGGCGTGATCGAGGCGATCGCCGCCGATTACACGCGCACCGCCGTCCTGAAAGGGCTCGAGCGGCGCGAGATCATCTTTCGGCACGTGCTGCGCAATGCGCTGACGCCGACCGTCGCGGTGCTGGCGACGCAGACCGGATACATGCTGGGTGGGCTGGTGGTGATCGAGGCGTTGTTCGGCATCCAGGGACTTGGCAATCTGGTCCTGAACGCGGCCAAGGCCCGTGATTTCCCGATGCTGGAGGCAGGCGTATTGGTGATGGCGGCCATCTTCGTGCTGTCGGCGGCGGCCGGCGACCTCTTGCTGGCGCTGCTCGATCCGCGGCAACGCCGCCGGACCTCGCCATGACGGATCTGGCCGAGTTTCCCGCACCGCAGCTCGCCGTGGCGGGCTTTTCGACAATGCGCCGGATTCGCAGTGCTTTCGCCGGATTGCCGCCGTCGGTCGTGGTCGGATTGCTGCTGCTTTTGTTCTGGGTCGCTTGCGCCATAGCAGGCAACCTCTTCGTTCCCTACGATCCCTATGCCGAGGATTTCCTGGCGACGCTGACGCCGCCCGATGCGCTGCACTGGTTCGGGACCGATCAGCTCGGCCGCGATGTGCTGTCCCGCATCATCGTCGGTTCGCGCGACATCCTGCTGGTTGCGCCGCTGGCGACGCTGGCCGGGGTTGCCGCCGGCAGCATCATCGGCCTGGTGCTCGGCTATTTCGAGGGCCTCACTGATGCCATCGGCGCGCGGCTGCTCGATACGCTGATGGCGTTTCCGTTCATCGTTCTCGTCACCATGACGCTGGTGGCGATCGGCCCGTCGAACCTGACCGTCATCCTGGTGATCGGCATCGCCTACGCGCCGCTGGTGGCGCGCACCGTTCGCGCCGCCGTGCGTGAGCAGAAGCAGCGCGACTATGTCAGCGCCGCGCGCCTCGGCGGCGAGGGCGCGCTCGCCATCATGTTCCTGGAGATACTGCCCAACATCAGGGAAACGATCCTCATCGAGCTCGTCACAAGGCTGGGCTACGCGTTCTTCTCGATCGCGACGCTGAGCTTTCTCGGCCTCGGCATCCAGCCGCCATCGGCCGACTGGGGACTGGCCGTCGCCGACGGCTATGGCTTCCTGACCGGCGGAAAATGGTGGGTCGTCGTCTTCAATTCTGGGGCAATCGTCTCGCTGGTGATGGCGACCAACCTGATCGCACAAGGCATTGGCGCCTTCGAGAATAGCGATGCATGAGCCTTGATCCGGGCGCCAAAAAATCTCTTTTGCATTGAAGCCTGACGCGCATCCTTATATCGCATGACTATGAAGAAAATCGGTTTCCTGTCGTTCGGGCACTGGACGCCCTCGTCGCAATCGCAAGTGCGCTCGGCTTCGGACGCGCTTTTGCAATCCATAGAGCTGGCTGTCGCCGCCGAGCAGCTGGGCGCGGACGGCGCGTATTTTCGCGTGCATCACTTCGCCCGCCAGCTCGCGTCGCCGTTCCCGCTGCTGGCGGCGGTCGGCGCCAGGACCAGCCGTATCGAGATCGGCACCGCGGTCATCGACATGCGCTACGAGAATCCGCTCTACATGGCCGAGGATGCCGGTGCTGCCGACATCATCGCCGGCGGGCGCCTGCAGCTCGGCATCAGCCGTGGCTCGCCCGAGCAGGTGATCGATGGCTGGCGCCATTTCGGTTACGCGCCGCCGGAAGGCAAAAGCGACGCCGACATGGCGCGGCATCATGCCGAGGTCTTCCTCGAGACGCTGCGGGGCGAGGGGTTCGCCCAACCCAATCCGCGGCCGATGTTCCCCAATCCGCCCGGCCTCTTGCGCCTCGAGCCGCATTCGGAGGGTCTGCGCGAGCGGATCTGGTGGGGTGCGGCTACCAACGCCACGTCGGAATGGGCAGCCAAGCTCGGCATGAACCTGCAGAGCTCGACGCTCAAATTCGACGAGAGCGGCAAGCCGTTCCACATCCAGCAGGCCGAGCAGGTCCGCATCTATCGCGAGGCCTGGAAGGCAGCCGGCCACAAGCGCGAGCCGCGCGTCTCGGTCAGCCGCAGCATCTTCGCGCTGGTCGACGATCGCGACCGTGCTTATTTCGGCCGCGGCAATGAGAGCCGCGACCAGATCGGCTTCATCGAGGAGAACACCAAAGCGATCTTCGGGCGCAGCTACGCGGCCGAGCCGGATGTGCTGATCAAGGAATTGGCGCAGGACGAGGCGATCGCCGAAGCCGATACGCTGCTGCTCACCGTTCCGAACCAGCTCGGCGTCGACTACAATGCGCATGTCATCGAGGCGATCCTGACCCATGTCGCTCCAGCGCTGGGCTGGCGCTGACGCCGGATCGATCAGGGCCGAGTTTTCCAGGGAGGTACACAGTGCCAAAGAAGGCCTTGATCGCCTGGGGCGGCTGGGAGGGCCATACGCCGGAGCAGAGCGCGAAGATCGTTCGCACCTTGCTTGAGCGAAACGGCTTCGACGTCACGCTGGGTGAGGGCACGGCGATGTTCGCCGGTCCGGAGCTTGCTTCCTTCGATCTCATCGTGCCTGTCATCACGATGTCGATGATCGAAAAGGCCGAGTTGCAGAACCTGACGCTTGCGGTTCGCGGGGGAAGCGGGCTCGGCGGTTTCCACGGCACGATGGGCGACAGTTTCCGCAATGAGCCTGACTATCAGTTCATGACCGGCGGCCAATGGGTGGCGCATCCCGGCAACATCATCGACTACACTGTCGCGATCACCCGGCCGGACGATCCGATCACAAAAGGCATCAGCGATTTCGCCTACCGATCGGAGCAATATTACATGCATGTCGACCCAAGCAATGAGGTGCTGGCGACCACCACCTTCACCGACGCGCATTTTCCGGGGATAGGCGGCGTTGTCATGCCGGTCGTCTGGAAACGGCGCTATGGGGCGGGGAAGGTTTTCTACAGTTCCCTTGGTCACACGGCGGATGAGTTCGCGGTGCCGGAAATGGCGCTGATGGTGGAGCGGGGTTTGCTTTGGGCGGCGCGGGGGTAGAAGCAGGCGAAGTTCGTGAAAATCTGATGGAATTCACAGGAAATCTACGGAGATATCCAATGAACGATTCCAGTTGGTCCGCTTCCGAAAAGAAGCTCGCCCGCCACGCCTTCGATAAGGCTCTTGAGGCGGCCCTCGCAAAGACGATGGCCGAATTCAAGAGCAAGGCCAGTGCGGTGACGGTTCCCTCCCAGATGTGGGAGCTGGAAGCCTATTTGCGTGAACAGCGGCGGGATATCGACCGGACGTTCGACTACCGCTATTCGCAGCTCCTTTATGTCTTCACTCATCTCATC
>NZ_RZQA01000438.1:0-5326 GCF_004022915.1 Mesorhizobium sp. M7A.F.Ca.US.006.04.2.1 | reverse complement strand
ACGGATATCGGCAACGGATTGCTGGCGCTGACGGTAGAAGATACCAAAGGCGACAGCGCACTGGCCGGCAAACTGGCGGTTACGGCCATTACGACGGGGTCTAAAGTCGTCATCGGCCCGACCGAGCTGCCGGCGGCCCAGCATATTGCCACGCTGTCGGGGTCGAAGCGGCCACCGGTTCTGGCGCTCGCCGACAATTTCGCCGGCGGCCCCGGGGTCTATGCCGTGCTCCTTGGCGAAGCGGACAGCGCCGCCGCGGGCGCCGCGGGACTGGCCGCGAAAGGCAGCAAGAAGTTCGTACTGCTTGTCGCGGATGGCCCAAACGCCGGCGCCATGGAGAAGCGGGTCGCAAACAGCCTCAGCATCTACGGCGCGGCGCTCGCGGTCACTCTCCGATATTCTGCCGGCGACGGCGCGAAGACGGTCGACGAAATGGGCTCACTCGTGGACGCCCCTGACGCCGTCATCGTCGCCAGCGGCAATGGCAGTCCGTCGCCTGTCCTTGCCGCCCTCAAATCGAAGGGCATTCCGGGAAAGACGATCTCCGTCGTCGGGACGAACCGTTGGCTGGAGCACCCCATGGATCCGCTCTTCGAGGGGGCGTTTGTCGCCACGCTCGATCCAGGCGAAACCGGGCCGATCGCCGACCGCTTCAGGACGACATACAACTATCCGGCTGACGTCAATGTGGCCTACGCCTATGATATGGTTGCGCTGACGGCAGGGATTGCCAGCGCGGTCGGGCCCGATGGTTTCAGCAAAAAGGTTCTTGAGAATCCAAACGGCTTTCGGGGGTCGACCGGCCTGTTCCGGTTTCGGGCCGACGGATCCAGCCAACGCTCGATGCCGTTCTATCGGATTGAAAAAGGTGCGCTCAAGCTGGTTGCCAAATCGACGTCGGGTTTCTGACCGGCGTAAATCCCTGAGATCCTGTTCAAGCTGATGGCCAGGCCGGGCCGCAGCCGCTTGGCGATCGCACTTGGAAGCCTCCTGCTCCTGGCGGGGATACTGCTGATCATTCAGGGCGGGGCGTTGCTTTCGGTCGATCGGCCTGTCCGTGCCCGGTCGCGGGATGTTGACGATACCCAGCCTGTCCGACCGGTTGCACCGGTTGCCGGCGCACAACGCCTGGAGCCGGCGCGCAAGGTTGCTCAAGACCTGATCGCTCCACCACGGCTTGATCCCGCTGAGATCGAACGGGCCGAGCCCCGTCCGCCGCTCAGCGAGCTCGGTCTCGCCGTGCCCCCGAAAACGCCGATGCCCAGGGATTGGCGGGAGGTCTTGCTCTACCGCCCGGTTGTCACATCATCGGCGATGTTCGAAGCCATGGGCCGCAAGGTGTTCATCAGCGGAGTGCGAGGCATCGATCTCGACAGCTCCTGCTCGTTTCATGACGTCACCTGGCCTTGCGGCGTACGCGCCCGCGCCGTTTTCAATTCCTGGCTGAGGGGACGCGCGCTGCACTGTTTCGTACCGCCGGACGTCGAGCGTTTTGCCGTCGCCGCACCGTGCAGGCTGGGCAAGCAGGATGTTGGCGCCTGGCTTGTCTCCAACGGCTGGGCCACGGCGCTGCCGAGCGGCATCTACGGCAAGGCGGAGGCGACAGCCAGGGACGCGGAGATGGGCATGTTCGGCCCGGCACAATAGGCTGTCATTCAATCCCTGATGTTTTGTTTGTTAACCGCCACGGGCGCAGCCTTGATGGGGTCATCGCGCAATCGATTAAATTGCAATGTTCCTTGAAACTGAAATTGCAACACACCGGCCTTATACAAGCCCATCCACAGGAGATCGGCCAGTGACAAAGACTATGGCGAGCACCACCGACCAGGCATGGAAAGGCGTCGCTTTGCTGACCTTTCTGGGAACCGCTGCAATCCTGGGCGTTTCCGTCGGTCTCAATTATCTGCTTCTGTTCTCGGAGGCGCTGACGCCATTTGGGCGCAGCATGGTCACGGCAATCCTGTTGCCTGTCGTTCTTGGTGTTCCGCTTTTTCTGTTCGTTGGATTGAAACAGATCGAGCTTCGTCGCTATCGCCGGGAACTCGACAAGTCGGCAACCTTCGACACCACGACCGGCTGCCTGAACGGAGCGGTCTTCACGTCGATGGTCGAAAAAAGAACCGCAAGGCCGTCGGTGCCGGGGCCGAAATCCGGCGCCTTCCTGGTCATCCATTCGGAGCATCTGCGGTCCATCAACCTGCGCTTTGGTCTTGAATGGGGCGATCAAGCCTTGCGGCTCATAGCCTCAACCATACAATCGTCAGTGCGCGCGGAGGATCTGGTTGGACGTATGGGGACGTCGATGTTCGGGGTTTTCCTCGCCGGCGCGACCGAAGCAGAAGCCAGGGAAATCGGCGAGCGTATCAGGGCGCGCATCGCACAAGTCTATTTCGCGCCAAAAGGCACCGAGGATGCCTTGACGGTCAAGGTCGGCGGCGTGGTGTTCGAGAACCAGGTGGAGTTCGCGGACATGTTCCGGTCCGCCGAGCAGCGCATGGCCGGCGTCCGGGACGGAGCGGCGTTTGAGCTGACGCATCTCCATAGCTGATAGTCGCCGGGAAGCAGAGCCATTCGGAACCCAGGGGAAGTGTCGGATGCGGCCGCCGTCACGCGGCCGCCGCGGTAACCCGTGAAGACGCCGCCCAGGTTTCGGCGATGGCGACGATCGCCGCGTTGATCGGTCCGCTCGGGATCGCCGGCATCACCGAGGCGTCGACGACAAAGGCATTGTCGAAGCCGTTCAGCCGCAAGTCGGGATCGACGATGGCCTCGGTGTCAAGACCCATCCGGCAGGTGCCGGCCGGATGGTGATGGGTGGAAGCAGCCCTGGCGATGAAAGCATCGAGTTCGGCATCGGACTGAACCGGTGCGCCTGGCAGGATCTCCGTATCGCGCCATTCGTCCAGGGCCTCATGATGGCCGACCATGCGCGCCCGCTTCAACGCCATCCTGAATGTCGCGCGATCGTGTTCGGTTTCCAGATAATGCGGATCGATGACCGGCGTATCGTTGCGGCCCGGCCCGCTCGGTGTGATGCGCCCGCGGCTTGTCGGATGAGTGACGCCGCAAAGGATGGTAAAGGCCGAGCCATAAAGCGGGGCATTCAGGCCCTCGGCCGCCGACGGAGCGACGACGCAGGCGAGCACGATATCGGGACTTCCCATGGAGCGGGTCGGGTCGTCGCTGTGCAGATACATCAGCGATTCGGAGTGCTGCAGGCGGGAAGGCGGCACCGGCTTTTTGGTGCTGTAGACATTTCCAAGAGCCAGCAGATGATCCTGCAGGTTGCGGCCCACCTCGCTGCGATCGGCAAGGCAGCGTATGTCAGCCTGCTTCAGCGTATCCGGGCAACCAATGCCCGACCGCATGAGGATGAGCGGCGTGGACACGGCGCCGGCGCAAAGGACAATCCGGTCGGCACAGAGCGTTCTGTTCTGGCCCTCGCAGACCACGCTCACGCCCGTGACCCTGTGGCCGTCCAGAACCAGATGCTCGACCTCGTGGCCGGTGAGCAAGGTCAGGTTCGGCCGCGCCATGACCCGCGGCGGCAGATAGGCGTCGGCGACGCTCAGGCGCTTGCCGTCGCGTATGTTGAGTGAATTGGGGCTGGTGCCGACCAGCTCGCCGCTGTTGTGGTCGCTCAGGGCGGGGGCCCCCATGGATCGCCCGGCGGCGATGTAGGCACGCACGACCGGACTGACCTCGGCGTCCGGCAGATAGACGTCCAGCGGGCCGCTCTTGCCGCGTGTTGGCCCGTCGAAGGCGGTGAAGGCTTCGCTGCGGATGAAGCCCGGCAACAACCCCCGATAGGACCAGCGCTCGCCGCCGGCTTGCACCCAGGGTTCGAAATCATCGGGATGGCCGCGCACATAGGCCATTGCATGCAGGCAGCTCGAGCCGCCGACGATTTTGCCGCGCGGCCATTCATGGACGCGGTTGGCGGTGAAGGGCTGGGGCACGGTCCGGTAGCTCCAGTCGTAGGCGCGGCCCTGGAGCATCGTCCATTTCAGCGGGTCGGCGATGTCGGGATCGGCCGGCATCGTCCCGGCCTCGATGAGGCCGACCTGGCACGACCGGTCTTCACTGAGACGGCTGGCAACAACCGAGCCAGCGGATCCCGCGCCGATGACCAGCACGTCGAAATGACGTTTCAATTTGAAATTCCCCGCACAGGCTCGATGTCAGAGGTGATGCGATCACGCGGCAAAGGCGCCGGCATTCGACCGTTCCATGATCTGTCTCTGCACCGACAGAAGGTGCGCGCGCATTGCGGCCTCTGCCGCTTCGGGGTCGCGCTGCGAGATCGCTTCGGCGATCAGGCGATGCTCGCCGTCGCGGTGGGCGATCCGCTTGGGGCAGGTGGGTGCCGCGGTGCGCGCAACCTTCACTCGCGCATCGACACCGACCTGGCGCAGCATCTTGTAGAATTCCGCGGCGAGATGGTTGCGGGCTGCGGCAACGATCGCGAGATGGAAAGCGAAATCGACCTCACCCGACGGGGCGTTCTCCGGCGTGGTTGCCGCGTCGAGGATCCGCGCCGTCTCGAAAGAGGAGGCGCGCAGCGACGCCAGTCGGGCAAGGCCCGGCTCCATAATCAGGCGCAATTCCAGGACCTCGATCGGATTGGTTACCCTGACCAGTTCCTCGCCATATCTCGGAAGGGCGGTCGGCGCCCGCCTGGCGCGCGCCGGTTTGAGGTCGCCTGAAAGGCGCAGCACTTCAAGCGCCTTGCGAAGCTGATGGCGCTTGACGCTCAGATGTTCCGCAAGATCGCGCTCGGACGGAAGCTTGCCGCCGCCCTGCTGCAACTGGCGGACCGCGGCGATGATGTCGTCGAGATCAGATGGTCCGACCTGCGGCTCGAATGCGCTCAAAACCAAATCTCCTGTCCGATCGGCAGATCGCCGACTCAACGTCCCGACATCATATTGTGACACGAAAACCTGTTCGACGGCACTCAACCAATTCAACCAATCTACAACTGTACGCAATGGTTGACAACACCAGTTGCGCGATGGTTGACTGCCCATGTCGACGGTTGCCATCGCGGCAGACGTCTTTCTCCCGAGGATCACGCATGCCGGCTGGCGAAACCTTTGACTACGTCATTGTCGGTGCGGGATCGGCCGGCTGCGTGCTGGCGAACCGGCTGAGCGAAGACCCCGCCGTGTCGGTGCTTCTGCTGGAGGCGGGGGATTGGGACCGCGATCCGATGATCCACATCCCGCTCGGCTGGGGCAAGATACTGACGGAGCGCCGCCACGACTGGATGTATTTCTGCGAGCCCGAGGCCAATGTCGGCGGCCGCAAGGTCGAATGCGCG
>NZ_RZQA01000437.1:0-5329 GCF_004022915.1 Mesorhizobium sp. M7A.F.Ca.US.006.04.2.1 | reverse complement strand
ACCCGAAATCGTGTCGGGTCCCGCCGCTCAGGCGGACTGTTTCGCGCCGTGGAGCGCGGAGACCAAATTCTTCAAATATCCCAAGAAGGAAGGGCCGTTCCGCATCGCCTTCGCCAATGGCTATATCGCCAACACCTGGCGCATCCAGATGGTGCAGACGGCCAAGGCCTACGCCGCGCAACCTGAAGTCAAAGCCAAGATCAAGGAATTCAAGGTCGTCTCGACGGGCGAGGACGTGCCGGCACAGATCTCGGCGATCAACAATTTCATCGATTCCGGCTATGACGCCATCGTCACCGACGCCCAGAACCCGACGGCCTTCGGTCCGGTCATCAAGCGTGCCAAGGAAGCGGGCATCGTGCTGGTCGCCTTCGACAACATTCTCGACACCAAGGACGCCATCAACGTCAATGTCGATCAGAAGGGTCTTGGCGAATTGTGGGCCAAGTGGCTGGTCGGCAAGATACCGAACGGCGGCAAGATCCTGGAAGTGCGCGGCGTCGCCGGCACCTCCGTCGACACCGATCGTCACAACGGCATCCACGAGGTCTTCGATGCGTCCGGCAAGAAGTGGGACGTGACCGAAGTCGCCGGCAAATGGGATGACGGCGTGGCGCAGAAGGTGACTGCGGATGCGATCGCCACCAACGGTCCGTTCGACGGCATCACCGGGCAGGGCGGCGACACCGGCATCGTGCAGGCGATGATCGACGCCAAGCATCCGTTCGTGCCGTTTGGCGGCGAGACCGAGAACGGCTTCCGCAAGTTCTGCGCCGCGCATTCAGCCGACGGGCTGAAGTGCTCGTCCGCGGGCTCGGGCCCGGCTCAGGTCGCTGTCGCCATCAAGACCGCGATCGCCGCACTCGAAGGCGAAGTGGTGCCACAAGAGGTGAAGCTGCCGCTGGCGATCGCCGAAGACCCGAACATGAAGGAAGGCACGGATTACTTCCCCAAGGAATCCGACAATTTCTTCGTCGGCAATTCCTTCCCGACCTGCGGCATCAATTTCAGCGCCCAGGAAATCATGGGTCAGACCAAGGAAAACCAGTAAATCATCGCTGGCTGTCACCCGGCGCCGCGGCTTGAGCCGCGGCGTTTGTCTCAATTCCACAATCGCCCTGGGAGGGCCGATGGACGGTGCGGCTCCGCTCTTTCGTATGGAAGGCATATCCAAGCGCTATGGCGGTGTACGCGCGCTGGAGAAGGCCGAGCTTGTTGTCGAAGCCGGCAGCATCCACGCCATTCTCGGCGAAAACGGCGCCGGCAAGTCGACGCTGATCAAGGTCATGGCAGGTGTCGTGGCGCCCGATGAGGGCCGCATGACGCTGGACGGGCGCGAGGCGACCTTCGCTTCTCCGGGTGCCGCCAACAAGGCCGGCATCGTCTGCATCTTCCAGGAACTGTCGCTTGTCCCCGAGCTAAGCGTTGCCGACAACATCGTCATTTCCGACCCGCCCAAACGCTTCGGCATGATCGACCGCAAGGCGCAGCGCCGCATCGCCGAAGAAGCACTTGCTCGTGCCGGCGCCGCCGACATCCACCCGCTGGCGCTGGTCAAGGACCTGCCATTGTCGCGCCGGCAGATGGTCGAGATCGCCAAGGCATTGGCACGCAAGCCGCGCATCCTTATCCTCGACGAGGCGACCTCCGCGCTGACTGCCGCGGATGTCTCGAAGATCTTCGCGGTGCTCAAGCGGCTGCGCTCGGAAGGGCTGGCGCTGCTTTACATCTCGCACCGCATGAACGAGATCGCCGAACTGGCGGATCAGTGCACGGTGTTCCGCAACGGCCGCAATGTCGCCAGCTATCCAGCCGGCTCGAAGAGTGACAATGAGGTGGTCGAACTGATGATCGGCCGCGAATACAGCCATATCTTTCCGCCCAAGCCGACGGCCGTGCCTGCCGCCGCGGCCCCCAGGCTCGAGGCCCGCAAGCTCTCATGGGCCGACCGGCTGCACGACATCTCGCTGACCGTCAGGGCAGGTGAGGTGGTCGGCCTTGGCGGCCTCGACGGCCAGGGCCAGCGCGAATTGCTGCTCGCCTTCTTCGGCGTGCTGCGCGGCCTCAGCGGCCAGATCCTGATCGACGGCAAGCCTGTGTCGATCACCAGTCCATCCGTTGCGCGCGACGACGGCATCGGCATGGCGCTCATTCCCGAGGACCGCAAGACCGAAGGTCTGATGCTGCCGATGACGGTGCGCGAGAACCTGTCCTTCGCCGCCCTCGACCGGTTGTCGAAAGCCGGCATCATCGACCGTGCCGCCGAGCAGCGGCTGATCGACGACATGGTCGGCCTTTTGGCGATCAAGACGGCGGGCCTCGACATTCCGGTCGGCGCGCTTTCGGGCGGCAACCAGCAGAAGGTGGTCATCGCCAAATGGCTGATGCGCCAGCCGCGCATCATCCTGCTCAACGATCCGACGCGCGGCATCGACGTCGGCACCAAACAGGAGCTGTACCAGCTGATGCGCAAACTGGCCGACGCGGGTGCGGCGATCCTGTTCTACTCGACCGACTATGACGAGCTGATCGGCTGCTGCGACCGTGTGCTGGTGCTCTACGACGGAGCGGTCAAGCGCGAGCTGGTCGGCGCCGAGATCACCGAGCGGGCGCTGATATCAAGCGCGCTCAACATCCATGGCGAGGACAGCCCGGTGGGCCTGGGAGTGGGCGCATGAAGGATTGGCGTTACTGGCTGGCCGAGCGGCGCGGAACGCTGCTGGCGTTCGGCATCTTCATCGTCATGTTCGTCATCTACACCTCGAACCATCCGGCCGGCTTCACCGCCAATGTGGTGCAGACGGCGGCCAACAAGGGCGTGCTGCTCGCCTTCGTCGCCATGGCGCAGACGCTGGTGGTGATCACCGCCGGCATCGACCTGTCCGTCGGCATGATTTTTCTCCTCACCAACTGCCTGGCTTCGTGGCTGGTGGTGGGAACGCCGATGCAGACGACGCTCGGCGTCATCGCCGTGCTGGCGGTGGGGCTGCTGTGCGGCGCCATCAACGGCGCCATCGTCATCTATGGCCGGCTGCAGCCGATTGTCGCCACCATTGCCACAGGCGCCGTCTATTACGGCATCGGCCTGTTGCTGCGGCCATTTCCGGGCGGCTCGGTCAATGAGGACCTGGCCGATGCGCTGACCGGCCGTGTGTTCGGCGTGGTGCCGGCAAGTCTCGTCGTGCTGCTGGCCATCGTGCTGGTGATCTGGGTGCCGTTCAGCCGCTCGGTGCTTGGCCGCGCCGCCTACGCGGCAGGCTCATCGGAGACGGCGGCCTACATGTCGGGTGTGCCGATCCGGCGCGGCAAGTTCGCCGCCTACACGCTGGCCGGCCTGCTGGCGGCGATCGGCGGACTGTTCCTGACCTTCTTCACCTATACGGGTGAGGCGGCCTATGCCAGCGGCAACTCCTACACGCTGTTTTCGATCGCCGCCGTGGTGCTCGGCGGCGTTTCGCTGTTCGGCGGCAAGGGCAGCGCCATCGGCGCCATCTTCGGCGCACTGGCTTTCCGCACGATCGGCGACTTGTTGTTCGTCTTCGATTTCGATCCGCTCTGGCAGCCGCTGTTCCAGGGCGTTATCCTGCTGGTCGCCGTCAGCCTCGGCGCCTTCGCCCTGTTTCGGGTCCGCAACCGGCTGGAGTGGTTCCTGTGAGCGAAACGACGCTTGGCGGCATTGCCGGCCGCATGCCCAGATTCATCCGCCGCGCCGATCCGGCGGTGCTGACGGCCTTTGCCTGCATCGTGCTTTTGCTGTTCTTCGGCAGCCTCTACTCCAGAAGCTTCCTGTCGCCTGAATATCTCCTGCAGCAACTCAAGGTGGCTTCATTCCTCGGTGTCATCGCGACAGGCATGATGCTGGTCATCCTGCTCGGCCAGATCGACCTGTCGGTGCCGTGGGCGGTGGCGGCGGGCGCCATGATGGCCTGCGCCGCGGCGGCGTACGGCCCGGTCGGCGTGGCGTTGGCCATCCCGTTCGGCATCATCTGCGGCATGCTGATCGGCGTCGTCAACGGCATCGGCGTCGCCTATCTGCGCATCCCCTCGATGATCATCACATTGGCCACCAACGCTGTCGCGCAGGGGCTGATGGTGGTCTACACCGGCGGCTTCTCGCCGCAGGATTCGGCGACGGGCGCGATGCGCTACCTGGCGACCGGTTTCGCCATTCCGGGCGTGCCCAACGCCGTCATCATCTGGGCGCTGATCGGGGCCGCGATGGTGTTCGTGCTGACGCGGACCGGCTTCGGCCGCACCGTCTACGGCATCGGCAACCGCGAGCGCGCGGCCTATCTCTCCGGCATCGACACAAGGCGCGTGGTGATGATCGCCTTCGCCGTCTCCGGTGGGCTCTCGGCTTTCGGCGGCGTGCTTCTGGCCGGCTATGCCTCCAAGGCGGCGCAGTCGATGGGCGACGCTTATCTGCTGCCGTCGATCGCCGCGGTGGTGCTTGGCGGCACCTCGATCCTGGGTGGGCGCGGCTCCTATCTCGGCACTGTCGCCGGTGTCATCCTCATCACGTTGCTGCAATCCATCTTGTCGGTCATGCAGATGCCGGAGGCGGGGCGGCAGATCATCTACGGTGTCGTCATCGTCGCCATGCTGCTGCTCTACGGCCGCGCGCCGGCAAGCCGCTGACAGTGGACGAAGCGGCAGCACAGGCGCCGACGAGCGCCCCCGGCTCGGTGCCGGCCATCGTGGTTATGGGCGTCGCCGGCTGCGGCAAGTCGGCGGTGGGCATTGGGCTTGCCGCCGCTCTGGGCGTTACCTTTATCGAGGGCGACAGGCTGCATCCTCCGGAAAACGTCGCACGCATGGCAAGCGGCGAGCCGCTTACCGATCAGCTGCGCGAAGGCTGGCTCAACGCGATCGGCGAGCGCATCGCCGCGTCGGTGGGGCAGGGCAACGGCGTGGTCGCCGCCTGCTCGGCGCTGAAGCGCAGCTACCGCGACCGGCTGAGCGGCTTCTGCCCGGAAATCGTCTTCCTCTATCTGGAGATCGACCCTGGTACGGCCAGGCAGCGCGTCGGCAGCCGCAAGGGCCACTTCATGCCGGCGAGCCTGGTCGACAGCCAGTTCGCCATCCTCGAGCCGCCGGCTGCGGATGAGCGCGCCTCGAAACTCAATGCCACACGCCCGGTCGGTGAGCTCGTCGCCGCCGCGGTCCGCCTGATACGCCGGTCATGAGCCTTCATCCATTCCGATGCCGATGCTGTCCGAGACCTCGGTCAGCCGCTGCCGGCGGGACCACGTCAGCATCTGCTCGGGGTAGAGCTTCAGCGCTTCCAGCAGGCGGTCGCGCTTGAGCAGGATGTAGTGCGCCTGCACAG
>NZ_RZQA01000436.1:0-5344 GCF_004022915.1 Mesorhizobium sp. M7A.F.Ca.US.006.04.2.1 | reverse complement strand
AGACAGCTTCGACAGGTCCGGCATGCCGCCGCCCATCATGCCACCCATACCGCCGGGCATCATGCCGCCGAGGCCCATCTTGGAGGCGAGGCCGCCCATCATGCCGCGCATCAGGCCGCCGCCTTTGCCCTTGCCGCCCATCGCCTTCATCATGTCGGCCATGCCGCGATGCATTTTGAGCAGCTTGTTGATTTCGGCCGCGTCGGTGCCGGAACCGGCAGCGATGCGCTTCTTGCGCGAATGCTTGAGCAAATCGGGATTGGCGCGCTCTGCCTTGGTCATCGACGAGATGATGGCGAGCTGGCGGCCGAACATCTTGTCGTGGAGACCGGCGGCGGCCATCTGGTCCTTCATCTTGCCCATGCCGGGCATCATGCCCATGATGCCGCCCATGCCGCCCATCTTCGACATCTGCTGAAGCTGGCCGGCGAGATCGTTCAGGTCGAACTTGCCCGACTGCATCTTCTTGGCCATCGCCGCCGCCTGTTCGGCGTCGATGTTCTCGGCGGCCTTTTCGACGAGCGAGACAATGTCGCCCATGCCGAGGATGCGGTCAGCGATGCGCTTGGGGTGGAATTCCTCCAGCCCGTCCATCTTTTCGCCGGTGCCGATCAGCTTGATCGGCTTGCCGGTGACGGCGCGCATCGAAAGGGCAGCACCGCCACGGCCGTCGCCGTCCATGCGGGTCAGCACGAGACCGGTGATGCCGACGCGCTCGTCGAAGCTCTTGGCCAGGTTGACGGCGTCCTGGCCGGTCAGCGAATCGGCGACCAGCAGGATTTCGTGCGGGCTCGATACCTTCTTGATGTCGGCCATCTCGACCATCAGCGGCTCGTCGATATGGGTGCGGCCGGCGGTGTCGAGGATGACGACGTCGTGGCCGCCGAGCTTGGCCGCCTGCACGGCGCGGCGCGCGATGTCGACCGGCGACTGGCCGTCGATGATCGGCAGCGTGGCGACCTTGACCTGTTCGCCGAGCTGGCGAAGCTGCTCCTGCGCGGCGGGGCGCCGCGTGTCGAGCGAGGCCATCAGGACCTTCTTGTTCTGACGCTCGGAAAGACGCTTGGCGATCTTGGCCGAAGTGGTCGTCTTGCCGGAACCCTGCAGGCCGACCATCATGATGACGACCGGCGCCGGGGCATTGAGATCGATGGCGACGCCTTCAGCGCCGAGCATGTCGACCAGTTCGTCATGAACGATCTTGACGACCATCTGGCCGGGCTTGATCGACTTGACCACGGCAGCGCCGACGGCCTTCTCGCGCACCTTGTCGGTGAAGGAGCGCACCACTTCCAGCGCCACGTCGGCTTCGAGCAGCGCACGGCGCACCTCGCGCAGCGCCGCCGAGACATCAGCCTCCGACAGCGCGCCGCGGCCGGTCAGGCCGTTCAGGATCGAACCAAGACGTTCCTGTAGCGATTCAAACATTCGTTTTCCTTTTCCCTGGCACCCGGATGGTGCCCGAGAGGTAATGCGTTCGCGCCCAGTGTCCAACCAAAAGTCCAAGCAAAAGCCAAAACCAAAAAGCACCCGGGGGCGCTCAGCGCTGCCGGGTGTTGGCCTCCAGGATCGATTTACAGCACTTCACCTCAAAGAGGTTTCGGCGTCCTGGTCGGCTTGCTCGGAGGGATACTCGTCGCGGAATTCGGGGCGTGTAGACAGGAAATCTGCGCAAGAGTCAAGACAAGGGCCGGGTAGCGTCATTCCCGGACCCGCATTCAGGCCGTGCTCGTGCGGTCCGGAAGCTCGGCGGCGACCTTGAGCGGCGAGCGCGGATGCAAAAGCAGCCCGATGGTCAGCAGGCTGCAGGCGATGCCGATGAAGGCGATGAGAACCGCATCCGACGTTGCCCAGCCCGGTCCCTCGAGCGGCCTGGCGTTGAACAGGGCGAAGGAATTGTAGCTTTCCTGATGCGAGATCAGCAGGAAGCCGGTCAGGTTGTTGCCGAGATGAGCACCCAGCGCGGCGCCGAGATTGCCTGTTGCGTAAACGACAAGCGTCAGCAGCAACGCGAAAGCGGCGATCGACGCCAGCACACAGGCGTTGATGGCTGGCGACGAACTCGCACTCCAATGCAGCGAGGTGAACAGCAGGGCCGGCAGCAGCGCCCAGATGAACGGGCTCTTGAACCGGCTGGCGAGACCGCGCAGCAGGTAGCCGCGAAACAGCAACTCTTCCGACGAGGTCTGCAACAGAGTGAGCGCGGCGATCGGGATCGCAAACAGCAGCCAGGACGACAGGCTGATCGGGCCGCGCGCGATCTGCGGCTGCAAGAGATAGAGCAGGATTTCGGAGATCAACGAGGTGATCAGCACCGCGATCAGCCCCTTGAGGAAGCCGGACCACGAAACACGCCGGCTGTTGCCGAGCAGCGCCGACAGCTTCTCGCCATGCACCCAGCGCATCGCGACCCACAGGCCGATCCAGATGCCGGCGAACGAGACGAGCGCGGCGAGGATGCCGATGGGCGAGGCGAGGAAACCCTGCATGCCGGATGATGGGGCCGCCTGCCGGGCGAAGAAGGCATAGGTGCCGCCGACCAGCACGGCCACGGTGGTTGCTGCCCAAAAAAGGACAACGATCCCCGTTCCGAGCAACAGGCGCGGCAAGGTCGTCCTGGCGTTCGGCGAATGCCTGTAGCGCTCGAAGGCGGCCGGATCGATGGTCACGCGGGCTCCTTTGCCAAAGTCATCGCCTATTGACTAATCGATGGCCCGGAAAATCGGAATCGTTTTCCGCAAAGCACAACCCTCAAAGCAGCGTCGGCGCAGAAGAGGCGGCGCTGCGGTGCCGCCTGCCGGCGGCCGCTGCTGTGGCAGCGGCCGCTTATGCCAATTGTCGTCAGCGCACGACGTACATGATGCGCCGGGTCTGCGGATCGATCAGCGCCCGCTGGCCGTTCACATAGACATAGCGGTAATTGTAGTCCGGAATCTCGCGCAGCTCGACGGTGTCGGGCAGGGTCGCGCCGGTGACCACTTCGCCTTCCAGATAGATGGGATCGAGGCGATGCGTGTCGACATAGGTGCGGACTTCAGCCGGGGGCGGCGGGAAGTCATCGACGACCGGATCGCTGGCGATGATCGCGCCGGTATAATCGGTCGAGTAGTTGCCGATGTCCTCCGGCGGCGAGACGACAGCAACGCTGGCGCGCCGTTGCGTCAGCACCACCCGGCTGCCGCCTATATCGGCCGTCACATAGTCGGAATAGACCCAGCCCTGGCCGCCGGCCTCGGCTATGGTGCACCATTTGCTGTTTTCGATGCAGCCATTGAGCGTTGCCGACTGACCGGCGGCGAGCACGCCGATGACAGGGTATTGCGGGCCGGGTCCGGCGCGAACGTTAAGGTCGGTGACGGCTGAGACGGCGGTGTCGGCAAACGCGGCGCCCGACATCACGGTCAGCATTCCGGCGACCGCCGGAAACAACAGGGATTTCATGGTTTCTCTCCGTTTTCATGGTCCCTCGCCAGCGAAAACGGGGCAGCAGCTCATGCGTTCCCGCTAAAGCGCCTGTGCCAACTCACGATTTGTTCCCTGTTCTCCAGGCAAATCGGTCAGAAGTTCGTGAACGAAGTCCAATTTCCGCGCCGTGACGTCCGAAATGACAAAGGGATAGAGGTCCGGCAGGCCCATGCAGCGGTTGATCGAATTGGAGGCTTCCGACAGCACCAGCCAGCGGGCAAGGATCTTTTCGAAAGACTCGGGCGCGGTCGGCGGCTCCGAGGGTGCGGCCTGCAATTCGCCGCCGGTGTCGCCGCGCGGCAAGTCGTTGGCCTCCACCGTCTCCAGCCGGCCGAGCGGAAAGTTCAGTGCGTGCACCATTTCCAGCGTGTCGGTGATGTGCAGGTGGTGAGCCCAGGTCTCGGCCCAGTCCTCCCATGGATGCGAGGTCGCATAGGCCGAGATGTGGCCTTGCTGCCAGTCGGGCGGCGCACCATTGGCATAATAGGCCTTCAGCGCCTGTTCGTAATCGGCGCGGTCATCGCCGAACAGTGCGCGGAAAGCTTCGAGCCGGTGCGGATCGTCGCGGATCAGGCGGTCCCAATAATAGTGCCCAAGCTCATGACGGAAATGACCGAGCAAGGTGCGGTAGTTCTCGCCCATCTCGACGCGGCGCTTTTCGCGCTCGGCCGAATCCGCCTCGGCGACGTTGAGCGTGATCAGGCCATTGTCGTGGCCGGTCAGGATCCGCTCGCCGCCGGGGCCGCCGCCGATCGGATCGGCGAGGAAGTCGAAGGCCAGCCCGATCTCGTCGGCGGGGTTCTGCTTGGGCGCCACCGGCAGCCCGAAGGCCAGCAGCGAATAGATGGCGCGCTTCTTCGCCGCTTCGACACGGATCCAGCGGCGGCGGTTGCCGTCGACGGAGAGATCCGGGATCGACTGGTTGAGCGCACAGGCGCGGCAAAAGGCGTGTCCGGGCTCGGCCATCCAGTTGCAGGCGCATTCATCGGCGTTGGTGCACTGGAAGATGCCGTCGGCGCTCGCCAGCGCGAAACAGGCGTGCTCGGGATCGTAGAGCACGGGGTTCCCGCAGTTCAGGCACTGGGCGTTCTCGAAATAGATGCGATGGCCGCAATGGGGGCAGTCGAAGAGTTTCATGTCGGTCTCAATTCACCGGAGGTGACATAGATGTTCACGGCGGCCCGTGCCCAACGCGAACAGCCGCGCGGCGTTCCACATTTTCCTGAAGCTATTTGGCCGCAAGCTGGGCGACAACCTGTCTTGCCACCGCTTCGCCCGACAGCCGTGCGCCGCCGCAGGTCTGCATTAGCGGGCCGGCCAAGTGCTCGCCGGCGAAGAAGATCTTGTCGGCCACCGGCTGCATGAGCGCGGCGCGCGCCAGGGAACGGCCAGGGCGGGCGGCGGCGTAGGCGCCGCGCACGAAGCGCTCGCCGCCCCAATTGGTCATCATGGCGCGTCCGACATGCTTGCGCGTATCGCCACCGAAGATGCCGCACAGCCGGTCGACGACGAAGTCGATGCCGGCCGCCTCGCCGGCCGCCGACATTTCCCAGGCGAAATCGCCGCCGACGAACCCGACCATCAGGTCAAGGTCGAACGGGAAGCACAGGAAATAGATGTCGTGCCTGGCCATCCGTTCGATCAGCAGGTCGTCGAAAGGCTGCAGCCCGAGCCTTGTGCCCGATATTTCGACCGGCAATTTGGTCAGCATGCCCATCGGCAGGTCGAAGAAGGCGCCAAAATGGGTGTCGGGCAGGGCCGGCGAGAACGCGATCTCCTCGAAGGCGAGCACCGCCGGCGAAGCGGTCACGATCACCGCTTTGGCGCGGACGGTGCCGCGATCGGTGACGCAGGCGACGCCGGGCACGTCCCACAGGAT
>NZ_RZQA01000435.1:0-5344 GCF_004022915.1 Mesorhizobium sp. M7A.F.Ca.US.006.04.2.1 | reverse complement strand
TCTACGGCTTCCAGTCAGTGCTGGAACGCGAGTGGTTCCGGCTGCTGATGAACAATGTTCCCGGCGTCGGCGCCAAGGTGGCGCTGGCCATCCTGTCGACGCTGGCGCCGGCCGACCTCGCCAATGCGATTGCGCTGCGCGACATCGCCATGGTTTCTCGCGCACCCGGCGTCGGCAAGAAGGTGGCCGAGCGCATCGTCACCGAACTGAAGAACAAGGCGCCGGCCTATGCCGGAACCGCTTCGGGCACCATCGGCCTGAAACAGGAGCTCGGCGACGGCGTGGCATCCGCGCCGATCACCGACGCGGTCTCGGCGCTGGTCAATCTCGGCTATTCGCGCGACACGGCCGCCAATGCGGTGGCGGCGGCGCTGAAGACGGCGGGCGAGGATGCCGATGCGCCGAAGCTGATTCGCTTCGGGCTGAAGGAACTTGCGCGGTGAGCCGCCGCTTGTTCAGCCCCTTGCCGTGTGCAAGGAAGGCGGCATGAGCCTGTCGCCCCGCTTGATTGCACCGGAAAAACGCGGCGAGGATGCCGAGCAGACCTTGCGGCCGCAGACGCTCGACGATTTCGTCGGCCAGGCGGCGGCGCGGGCGAATCTCAAAGTGTTCATCGAGGCCGCCAAGAGCCGCAGCGAGGCGCTCGACCATGTGCTGTTCGTCGGGCCGCCTGGTCTCGGCAAGACGACGCTGGCGCAGATCATGGCGCGCGAGCTCGGCGTCAATTTCCGCTCGACCTCGGGTCCGGTCATCGCCAAGGCCGGCGATCTTGCCGCGCTGCTGACCAATCTCGAGGAAGGCGACGTGCTGTTCATCGACGAGATCCATCGGCTGAGCCCGGCGGTGGAGGAGATCCTTTATCCGGCGATGGAGGATTTTCAGCTCGACCTGATCATCGGCGAAGGCCCGGCGGCGCGCTCGGTCAAGATCGACCTCGCCCGCTTCACCCTCGTCGCCGCCACCACGCGGCTTGGCCTGCTGACCAATCCGCTGCGCGACCGTTTCGGCATTCCGGTACGGCTCAATTTCTACACGGTCGAGGAGCTGGAGCAGATCGTGCGGCGTGGCGCGCGTATCCTGCAAATGCCGCTCGGCAACGACGGCGCGCTGGAGATCGCGCGGCGCGCGCGGGGCACGCCACGCATCGCCGGCCGGTTGTTGCGCCGTGTGCGCGATTTCGCCTCGGTGGCCGGCGATGGCCATGTCGACCGCAAGATCGCCGACGAAGCGTTGACCCGGCTGGAAGTCGATGCGCTCGGCCTCGACTCGCTCGACCGCCGGTACCTCAGCATGATCGCGCGCAATTTCGGCGGCGGGCCGGTCGGCATCGAGACGATCGCCGCAGGCCTGTCCGAACCGCGCGATGCCATCGAGGACATCATCGAGCCTTATCTGATCCAGCAGGGTTTCATCCAGCGCACGCCGCGCGGCCGCATGCTGACGGCCAATGCCTGGCGCCATCTCGGCCTCGACGCGCCGAAGGATCTGGCGCAGCAGCAGATCAACCTGTTCCAGGAAGAATAGCGGCCGGGCGATCAGGCGCAGGTTCCGGGCCGACGAAGGATCTGTGAGCGGCCTGCGCAAAATATCCTCGGCTTCGCCGGTTTGCCGGCGCATTCGTCGGCTCTGGTGGCGGTGCCATCCCGGGGCAATCTCGCTCCGATGGTTTGCCGGAGCCATGCAATGATCACCAGACGCGGATTCCTGCGCTTCATCGGCGGGTCGGTTCTGTCGGTTGCCGCGTTCAGCGCCTATGCGGCCGGCATAGAGCCGATGCTGCTGACGCATGTGAAACGCTATGCGCTAACGCCGCCGCATTGGCCTGATGGCCTGAAGCTGCGCATCGTCGCGCTTGCCGATATCCATGCCTGCCGGCCATGGATGACGCCGGAGCGGATCGCCTCACTTGTCGAAGACGCGAATGCCCTGCAGCCGGACGTGATCGTCCTGCTCGGCGATTATATCGCCGGCATGCCCTTGGTGACCGGCCCGGTGACGCCGTCGCAATGGGCCTCCGCCCTCTCGGACCTCAAGGCACCGCTCGGCGTGCTCTCGATTCTCGGCAACCATGACTGGTGGGCAGATGGCTTCGCGCAGCGCGCCGGGGCCGGCCCGACCGTAGCGCGCAAGGCCCTGGAGAAAGTCGGCATTCCGGTGCTGGAGAACGATGTCGTGCGCCTGGAAAAGGATGGGCATGGTGTCTGGATTGCCGGGCTTGCCGACCAGCTGGCACTGCTGCCGACCAGCGACCGCGCCGGCTTCACGGGGCTGGACGATCTCGACGGCACGCTGGCCAAGGTCAGCGACACCTCGCCCATCATCCTGCTTGCGCACGAGCCGGATATTTTTCCGAAAGTGCCGTGGCGCGTCTCGCTGACCCTGTCCGGCCACACCCATGGCGGACAAATTCGGCTGTTCGGCTATTCGCCGGTCGTGCCATCGCGTTTCGGCAACCGCTACGCCTATGGCCACGTCGTCGAGAAGGATCGCAATCTGATCGTCTCCGGCGGGCTCGGTTTCAGCATATTGCCGGTGCGTTTCGGGATGCGGCCGGAAATCCTGTCGATCGACCTTGGCTAATCCAGATCGCCTCAGTGAAGCGATTTGATCGCGTCCATCACGTCCGGCTCGGCCTTGTCGCCGTTGAAGGCATCGACGATGCCGAAGGCGCCGCCATAGCTCCACACCGACCATGAGAAGCCGTGTGCTTCGGCACGCGCGATCATGTCCCTGACATAGGCGGCCCGATACCCGGCGGGCATCACATAGGAATTGCCGTATTCCTGGCGGATCATGCCGAACTCGCCCAGCGTGATATTTCCAGGCTTGACGCCGTTGGCCCTCGCCCACGCCTCGACCTTTTCGAACGGCGCATCCATCAAGCCGAGCAGTCTGTCGGGGCTGTCCATGCTGGCGACCTGTTCGTCAAGATAGGCAAGCAGGCCGCTTTGCCGCGTCCATGGCGCCTCGGCCTTGATCCTGGCGCGGATGGTGTCGAGCGTCACGTCGAGCTGTGCCTTGGGCACCGCGGTCAACGGATAGGGCAGGCCAGTCACATAGGGGATGAAGTCTCCGGCCCAGGTTGCGCCCTGATGGGTGAGCAGAAACGGATCGTAGGAATGGAAGGTCCAGATGACGTTGTCGTCCGGAATCGTCTTCGGGTCGATCTTTTCCAACGAACTCGCGGCGGAATAGCAGGCGCCGGTCAGCACCAGGGTCAGTTTCGTCGCCGAGGATCGCGCCGCCGCGAACAGTTTGCGCTGGCGGTCCGGCCACAGGCTGGTGCCATCGCTGTCGCAGTCGACGATCGGTTCGTTCATGGGCTCGAAGGCGACCTGGGCGGGATCTTCGCTGGCCAGCGTGCGGGCCATCTTGCGGACCATCTCGACATAGGCGTCGAAGGTCCGTGGGTCGCCCATCACTTCAGCCATTCCGATCTTGCGGCTGCCGCCGGCCGGGATCAGGTGCATGTCGACGATCACCTTGAGTCCGGCGCGGTTGATCATGCGCACCGAGTCCAGCACGCTGGCATAGAGATCGTCACGCAAGGCCACGGTCTGGTCGGACAGAAAGGGCGATGGATCGACCGGCATGCGCAGGAAATCGAAGCCGGCATCCTTCAACGCCTTGAGGTCGTCCTCCCCAAGGAATTTCCGCCACTCCGGATAGGGCAGGATGGCCTTGGCGTCGCCCCACTGGTCCTCGCCGGGCCAGGTGACCCACTGGTCGAGATTGAGGCCGCGCTTCATCGAGAATTTCGCGGTCTGGCCAGGCAGCGCCAAAGCCACCAACACGAACAGCGTCGCCGTCAAACTCTTGATCATCGCCGTCAACAGTGCCATCCGATGCTGTGTCACGCGGGAAACAGGTGCCTCGTCGGGGCTGAAAAAGGAAGCGCAATGGGCGATCATGGTGAATCGGCGACGCTGCTGGCCGGGCTTTCCGGTGCGCTGACGGCGTTCGGCCACCGGCTGATGGCGCGAGTCTATTATGCCGACACCGATTTCTCCGGCGTCGTCTATCATGCGCGCTATCTCGAATTCTTCGAACGCGGCCGCTCCGACTATCTCAGGCTGACCGGCGTGCACCACACAGAGCTTGCCGACGGCAAGCATGGCGAAAGAATAGTCTGGGTGGTGCGCCGCATAGAGATCGACTTTCGCGGCCCGGCCCGGATCGACGACATCCTGACCGTCGACACCCGCACCGAGGAGATTTCCGGCGCGCGCATCTTCATGGCGCAACAGCTCAAGCGCGGCGACGAGGTGCTGGTCGAGGCCAAGGTCGAGGCGGCGATCATCGGCGAGAATGGCCGCCCAAGGCGCTTTCCCAAGGAATGGGTGGCGGCATTCATGCCACGGGTGGGATGATATTCAGGTGATGCCGGCCTGCAAACGGTGATTCCCTGCGCTTCCGGTGCTCGGGTACTTCAGGTACCCTCCGCTCCGGTTCTCGGAAACCACCGCTTTCGGCTCGGCCTGACCTGAATCTCAACCCATCCCGACTTCGCGCTTGGATGATGGCGTTACAACTGTGCGGGCGTGGCAATGCGCCGCGCCTTATATACTAACCCATCCTTAACCATAACGGTTCATGAAGAGATTGGTGAAGATTGGCGTTATCGAACGCCTTCCTTTCACCAATATTTGCCCTGAAAAGGCCGACAACGGCACAGTTTGGGGTTGTTCCGGTAGCTTCGTGCGAACCGACCACAAGGGATGCCAGGGGCCAGCCGCCAGCTTCGCCCGGAAAATCTTAAGGACGTAACGATGGAAAATATCGCACTCGCCGATCCGGGCGCGCAATTGTCGGTTTGGTCGCTGTTCGTTTCGGCCAGCTGGGTGGTCAAGCTGGTCATGATCGGCCTGCTCTGCGCCTCGGTCTGGACCTGGGCGATCATCGTCGACAAGCTGGTTTCCTATGCCCGCATGCGGCTGGCGCTCAACCGGTTCGAGCAGGTGTTCTGGTCGGGGCAGTCGCTGGAGGAGCTTTACCGCACGCTCGCCGATCGCAAGACCACCGGCATGGGCGCCATTTTCGTGGCGGCCATGCGCGAGTGGAAGAAGAGTTTCGAGAAGGGCGCCAAGTCGCCGCTCGGCCTGCAAACCCGCATCGACAAGGCGATGGACCTGGCGCTGACCCGCGAGATGGAAAAGCTGGAAGGGCGCCTCGGCTTCCTTGCCACCACGGGCTCGGCGGCACCCTTCATCGGCCTGTTCGGCACCGTCATCGGCATCATGACGTCGTTCCAGGCGATCGCCGGCTCCAAGAATACCAGTCTCGCGGTGGTTGCGCCGGGCATCGCCGAAGCGCTGCTGGCGACGGCCATTGGCCTGCTCGCCGC
>NZ_RZQA01000434.1:0-5347 GCF_004022915.1 Mesorhizobium sp. M7A.F.Ca.US.006.04.2.1 | reverse complement strand
CGCTCAACAAGAATGGCGTCGAGGCCGGCTGCGCCAATCTCCAGGTCAGCGGCTATCCCTTGAGCTTTACCGTCTCCTGCGACAACCTCGCCTATGAGGACGATGCCAAGAACATTGCGGCCTCGGCCGGCAGTTTCAACGCAGCCGCCCAGATCATCCAGCCTCTGTCGCCGGTTGCCAATCTGCGCGGCCCGCTCAGGACCTCCGTTCCCGACATGGTGCCGCTGTGGATCGACTGGGACAATCTGCAGGCCAATTTCAAATTGTGGTGGCCGCTGCCGCGGCGGATTTCGCTGGAGGCAGAGGGCCTTTCCGGCCAGACCGATCCGGCCGACGATACCGATCCGGTGCAACTGTTCAGTGCCGGCAAGGCATCAGGTCAGTTGCAGCCCAACGGCGAGGATATCGACTATCTCGGCAGTTTCGGCGATCTCGAGGTCGACCCCGACGCAATTGGAGGGCGCGTGCTTCCGGCGCTCGATGCCAGCGGCGACGTGACATTGAAGAACGGCGTCGCACTGATCGGCACGCAGGTGAAGAGCCTTCGTGGCCAGGCGATCGAAATCCGCAACCTTGACCTGTCGTCGGGGACGGCGCGCATCACCGTTTCGGGACCGCTCTCGGTCGATGCCGAGGGCCTGGTCAACGCCGACCTGATGATCAGGTTGAAGGACCCGAAGGCGGTGGCGGCCATCCTCGGCACCGCCATACCCGAGCAGAAAAGCCAGATCGAGCAGGGTTTTTCTGCCCTGGCGGTGCTCGGCAACGAACCGTCCATGCCGCTGAAGGTGGTCAGGGGCAAGGCCTCGCTCGGCTTCATTCCGCTGGGCAAGATCAAGCCGGTCGAATAGCTCAGCCATGGCAAAACCGGTGAAGCTGCTGAGCGTTGGCGCATTGACGCTGGACACCATCCTGCGCGTCGAGACGCTGCCCATACATCAGGGCAAGTTCATGGCCTCCGACGGCGTCCAGATCGCCTCGGGCATGGCCACCAGCGCCGCCTGCGCTGCCCATCGCCTGGGCGCCGAAGTATCGCTGTGGGCGAGTGCCGGCGACGATGCCGTCGCCGACCAGCTCATCGCCGGCATAGAGGCCGAAGGCGTCGATTGCACCTTCGTGCGGCGCGTCAGAGGTGCCCGCTCGGCGCTGGCCTCGATCCTGGTCGACGCGCATGGCGAGCGCATCATCGTGCCGTTCTATGACAGGCTTGCCCAGGCCGATCCCGATGTCCTGCCGGTCGCCGACCTCATGGCATTCGATGCCGTTCTGGTAGATGTCCGCTGGCCGGGTGCGGCGGCACTCGCCCTGAAGGCGGCGCGCGCCATCAGCCGTCCGGCGATCCTCGATGCCGACACCGCGCCGCTGGAGGTCCTTGAGCAGTTGTTGCCGCTCGCTACGCACATCATCGCTTCGGAGCCGGCAGCGCGCATCGTCTGCGGCCAGGCGCTCGATCCGGAAACGGCTTGCGCCGATCTCGCCAGCCGCACCGACGCTTTTGTCGCAGTGACAGGCGGCGCGGCGGGCAGTTGGTGGCACGACCGTCGCGCTGGCTGCGTGCGCCATGTCGCGGCGCCGAAAATCAAGGCGGTCGACACGCTCGCCGCCGGCGATGTCTTTCACGGCGCCTTCGCCGTCGGGCTGGCGGAAGCCATGCCGGTCGAGCAGGCTTTGCGGTTTGCCAGTGCGGCCGCGGCGCTCAAATGCCTGCGCTTCGGCGGCAGGCTTGGGGCGCCGAACCGAGCCGAGACGCTGGCCATGGTTGCGCAGACCTGGCCTGCCTGAGACAGACCTAGCCCTTCGCGGGGTGCTCGACCGCCTGACGGCCGAAATCGGGAACGTCGATGTCCTGGCCGGCTTCGATGATCGAGCGGCGCACGGCGCGGGTGCGGGTGAACAGGTCGAAGAGTTTTTCGCCGTCGCCCCAGCGGATTGCGCGCTGCAGCGACGCCAGATCTTCCGAGAACCGCGCCAGCATTTCGAGGATGGCGTCCTTGTTGTGCAGACAGACATCCCGCCACATGGTCGGGTCGGAGGCGGCAAGGCGGGTGAAGTCGCGGAAGCCGGAAGCCGAATATTTGATCACTTCGGATTTGGTCACTGACTGCAGATCATCGGCGGTGCCGACGATGTTGTAGGCGATGATGTGCGGCAGATGCGAGACGATGGCCAGCGTCATATCGTGATGCTGGGGATCCATCGTGTCGATGTTGGCGCCGCAGCGCCGCCAGAACTCCGACAGCCTCTCCAACGCGTCCGGGTCGGTGTCGGGCAGCGGCGTGAAGATGCACCAGCGATTGTCGAACAGGTCGGCGAAACCGGCGTCGGGGCCGGATTTTTCTGTGCCCGCCAGCGGGTGGCCGGGAATGAAATGGACACCTTCAGGCACATAAGGCTGCACTTGCGCAATGACAGACGCCTTGGTCGAGCCGACATCGGTGAGGATCGCGCCCGGCTTCAGCGCCGGCGCGATTTCCTCGGCAACCGCGCCGGACGATCCAACCGGCACCGAAATGATGACCAGGTCGGCATCGCGGACAGCTTCTCTCGCATCGGTGCTATAGCTATCGCCCAGCCCAAGCTCCTCGGCCCGTGCCAGCGTCGCCGCACTGCGGGTCGAGATGGATACGTGGCGGGCGAGGCCCTCGCGGCGGATGACGCGGGCCAGCGACGAGCCGATCAGGCCGATGCCGACCAGCGCGATCTTTTCAAACATCGGTGATGTCATGGTTTCTAGCTTTTCAGGAATGTCGTGAGAGCGGCGACAACGCCGCGATTGGCCTCTTCGGTGCCGACGGTCATGCGCAGCGCATTGGGAAAGCCATAGCCCGAAACGCGCCGCAATATATAGCCGCGCGCCGTCAGATAGTCGTCCGCCGCCGCCGCCGAATGTTTCTGGTCCTCGGGAAAATGAATGAGGATGAAATTGCCGACGCTGGGCGTCACCCGCAACCCAAGCTTTGTGAATTCCTCACTCAGCCAGGCCAGCCAGGTCTCGTTGTGCGCCACGCTGCGCTCGACATGGGCGCGATCGCGAATGGCGGCGATGCCGGCCTCGATCGCCGTCGCATTGACGTTGAAGGGGCCGCGCACGCGGTTGATGGCGTCGACGATGTGCATCGGCGCATACATCCAGCCGATCCGCGCCCCGCCAAGGCCGATCTTGGAGAAGGTCCGGGTCATCACCACGTTCTCTGCGCTGCCGACCAGTTCGATGCCGGCCTCATAGTCGTTGCGGCGAACATATTCGGCATAGGCCGCGTCGAGCACCAGAAGCACGTTCTTCGGCAGTGCGGCATGCAGACGCCGCACCTCCTGGAATGGCACATAGGTGCCGGTCGGATTGTTGGGATTGGCGAGGAACACGATCTTGGTGAGCGGCGTGACGGCGGCCAGGATGGCGTCGATATCGGCGCGCTCGTCTGTTTCCTTGATCGTCACCGGAACGGCGCCCGCCGACTGGATGTAGATCTTGTAGACCATGAAGGCGTGCTCGGTGATGACGGCCTCGTCGCCGGGCGCCAGATAGGTCTGCGCCAGCAGGCCGAGGATTTCGTCGGAGCCGTTGGAGCAGATGATGTTCTGCGGGTTGAGGCCATGCACCTCGGCGATCGCTTCGCGCAGCCGCCTGGCGGTGCCATCTGGATAGACGTCAAGCTTTCCGGCAATCTCGCGCGCGGCTTCGATCGCCTTCGGCGAGGGCCCGAGCGGGTTCTCGTTGGAGGACAGCTTGTGGACCTTGGCGACGCCGGCAGGCGCCGTGCTCTTGCCCGGCACATAGGCGTCTATGTCCATGATGCCCGCGCGCGGGGTTGGACGTGCCTGGTCCGGTGTCTGGCTCATGTCGCAAAATCCGTCGAGAACGCTTCCTGAGGGAAGCCGCAGCGGAAATACAAGCCGTGGCCTGCAATGTCGAGAGGCGACAGCCTCCCGCCCAAGGCAGGCCGTTGACGCCGGCGCGCCACAGCCCTAGAAGGGGAGCGAACTTCCGTGGTGATTTGGCCGGTCGGCTTGCAGCCACGTTAAACAACTTGCTAAAGGGCCGTTTGCATCCTGTAACCGGCTTTGCGACCGCAATGCCGGTTTTTTGTTGTCCGCGCCGGCCGGACACCCGTATCGGCATCGACTTTCGACGAGTGCGATGCGTGGGCTCAAAGTGTGAGATGGATGTCATGGCCGTTCTGCGTGCCCGCAAAACCAACAACGAGGTCGACCAACCGTCGAGCCCGGTTTTGCGTTTTGGATCCGACAAGCCGCTCAAGCTGGACGCCGGTACGCTGCTGTCACCGTTCCAGATCGCCTACCAGACCTACGGCACGCTGAACGATGCCCGCTCCAACGCCATCCTCGTCTGCCATGCGCTGACCGGAGACCAGCACGTCGCCAGCACCAATCCGGTGACCGGCAAGCCAGGCTGGTGGGAAGTGCTGATCGGGCCCGGCAAGATCATCGACACCAATCGTTTCTTCGTCATCTGCTCCAACGTCATCGGCGGTTGCCTTGGGTCCACCGGCCCGGCCTCGACCAATCCCGCCACCGGCAAGCCCTATGGGCTTGACCTGCCGATCATCACCATCCGCGACATGGTGCGGGCGCAGCAGATGCTGATCGACCATTTCGGCATCGAGAAACTGTTTTGCGTGCTCGGCGGCTCGATGGGCGGCATGCAGGTGCTGGAATGGGCGTCGAGCTATCCGGAGCGCGTCTTCTCGGCACTGCCGATCGCCACCGGCGCGCGCCATTCCTCGCAGAACATCGCCTTTCATGAGGTTGGCCGGCAGGCTGTCATGGCCGATCCGGACTGGCATGGCGGCAAATATTTCGAGCACGGCAAACGCCCGGAAAAGGGCCTGGCGGTAGCGCGCATGGCCGCCCACATCACTTACCTGTCGGAAGCCGCCCTGCACCGCAAGTTCGGCCGCAATCTGCAGGATCGCGAAGCGCTGACCTTCGGCTTCGACGCCGACTTCCAGATCGAAAGCTATCTTCGGCACCAGGGCATGACCTTCGTCGATCGCTTCGACGCCAATTCCTACCTCTACATGACGCGGTCGATGGACTATTTCGACCTCGCCGCAGACCATGGCGGCCGGTTGGCCGATGCCTTCGCCGGCACGAAAACCCGCTTCTGCTTGGTGTCGTTCACCTCGGATTGGCTGTTCCCGACCGAGGAGAGCCGCTCGATCGTGCATGCGCTCAACGCCGCCGGCGCATCGGTATCCTTCGTCGAGATCGAGACCGACCGTGGCCACGACGCATTCCTGCTCGACGAGCCGGAACTGTTTGCCGCCATTAACGGCTTCATCGGCTCGGCCCCCCGGGCGAGAGGGCTCAGCGCATGACCCGGCAA
>NZ_RZQA01000433.1:0-5353 GCF_004022915.1 Mesorhizobium sp. M7A.F.Ca.US.006.04.2.1 | reverse complement strand
GGCGGTGCTGGTGCGGCGCCAGTTCTTCTCGGCGGCCAGGCAGGCGGTGATCGGTCAGCCACCCGGAAAAGGCTGATCGATCCGGCCTGACAGCCAGTAGGCAAAAAGCCCGATCCATTCCCGGATGGCCATGGTGGTGGCCTGCAGCGAATCGGCTGGATTGTCGCGGAACAGGCCGACGCCTTCTCGTCCCGAGGTGCGATAGTCGACCGGCCATGGAACGGTTGCAAAGCCGGCCTTGTCGAACAGCGCCTTGGCGCGCGGCATATGGAAGGCCGAGGTCACCAGCAGCCAGGTCTCGCCGGGCTTCGGCGTTACCAACTCCTTGGTGAAGACCGCGTTCTCATAGGTGTTGCGGGACTTGTTCTCCAGGATCATCCGGTCGGCGGCCACGCCAAGCGCGGTGAGCAGGCGCGGCGCGGTTGCGGCATCGCCCTCGCCATCGAGAAACAACGCGCCGGTGCCGCCGGAGACGACCACCTTGGCGGTGGGAAAGCGCCGGGCGAGAATCGCGGTCTCGACCATCCGATCGCCGCTGCTGTTCAGCTCATAGCCGCCGCGCGCCAGATTGATGGCGCCCTCGAAGCCGCCGCCGAGCACGACGATGCCGTCGACCTTTTCCGGCAGCGGCGGGCGCGCGAAACGCTCTTCCAGCGGATTGAGCATCATGGCGCCGAGCGACGTCCATGCTGACAGTGCAAGGATCAAAAATGCCAGCACGCTGCCGGCGGCCGCCAACCGTCGGCGCCCGATCGTGACCGCGAGCAGTCCCGCCAACAGCAGGAAGATCGCCAGGTTGAGCGGCTGGATGAAGAACCAGAAGATCTTGGAAAGATAGAAGAACATTGGCTGCCTATCGTCGGCTCGAATTCTCACGACCGGTGAAATGCTCGACGGCACTTGTCACAGCCTCGGCCTCGGGCCGGCTCAACTCCCTGCCGAAAACAAGGACGCCGTTGGTGTTGGTCAACCTGATGACTTCCGACAGCCCCGCTTCATCCGTTGGATAGGTATGGTCGAGGATTTCGGCCTCAAGGTGCCCTTTCAAAGGCAATGAGGAACGATTTCGCACAAAACCCCTGACGTCGCGCACGGCTGCCACGTCGGTTAGCCGCAGGGTTTCCTTGCCGAACACCAGCCACATGAAATCCTTGCCGAGGAAGTAGGTGAAGAGGGCAATGATCGCAGTGAACGACAGCAGTCCGAGAGTGCCGCTGGCGACGTTTGCGGGCGACGTGTCGGTCAATCCCATGTAGCCGGTGTAGGCAACGATCGCGGCCCCAACCAGGACGAAGCCCATCCTGAAATCCGAGATGCGCGGTGGGTTGGTTATCAGCAGTTCGTCTTCCGTCTCGACGATGGAAATGCGAGACGGGGGCGGCATGCTACCACCATTTCTCCGGCTGGAATGTGCCGGCGGCCTGCTCGATGACGGCGGCGGTCTGGAACAGGGTTTCCTCGTCAAACGGCCGGCCGATCAACTGAAGCCCGAGCGGCAAACCCTTGGCGTCGAGCCCGGCGGGCACAGCGATGCCCGGCAGGCCGGCCATGTTCACCGTGACGGTGAAGATGTCGTTCAGGTACATCTTGACCGGATCGGCAGCCATGTCCTCGTCGGCGATGCCGAAGGCGGCGGATGGCGTTGCCGGGGTCAGGATGACATCGACGCCGGCGGCGAAGACAGTCTCGAAATCCCGCTTGATCAGATTGCGCACCTTCTGCGCCTGCAGATAGTAGGCGTCGTAATAGCCGGCCGACAGCACATAGGTGCCGATCATGATACGGCGCTTGACCTCACGGCCGAAACCGGCGGCACGGGTCTTCTCATACATGTCGACGATATCCTTGCCCGGCACGCGCAAGCCGTAGCGGACGCCATCGTAGCGGGCGAGATTGGACGAAGCCTCGGCGGGCGCCACGATGTAATAGGCGGGCAGCGCGTATTTCGTATGCGGCAGGGAAATATCGACGATCTCGGCGCCGGCGTCCTTCAGCCAGGCAATGCCCTTCTGCCACAGCGCTTCGATCTCTTCGGGCATGCCCTCGACGCGGTACTCCCTGGGAATGCCGACCTTCATGCCCTTGATCGGCTTGCCGATCGCGGCCTCATAGTCCGGTACCGGCATGTCGACCGACGTCGTGTCCTTCGGATCGACGGAGGCCATCGACTTCAGCAGGATCGCGGCATCGCGCACGTCACGAGCGATCGGGCCGGCCTGGTCGAGCGACGAGGCGAAGGCGACGATGCCCCAGCGCGAGCAGCGGCCATAGGTCGGCTTGATGCCGACCGTGCCGGTGAAGGCGGCCGGCTGGCGGATCGAGCCGCCAGTATCCGTCGCGGTCGCGCCGGCACACAGGAAGGCCGACACTGCGGTTGCCGAACCGCCGGAAGAACCGCCCGGCACCAGCTGCGCATTGTCCAGGCTGCGCGCGGTCCTGGTGCCGCCGGCCGAGACGAAGCCGCCATCACCCTGATGCATCGTCGGCATCACCACCGTGTCTAGGCGCGAGCGCCGCCACGGATTGATGACCGGGCCATAGTAGGACGTCTCGTTGGACGAGCCCATGGCGAACTCGTCCATGTTGAGTTTACCGAGCATGATGGCGCCGTCGGCCCACAGATTTGACGTAACGGTCGATTCGTAGCGCGGCTTGAACCCGTCCAGCACATGACTGCAGGCCTGCGTATGGACGCCTTCGGTGCCGAACAGGTCCTTGATTCCGAGCGGGATGCCTTCCAGCGCACCGCCCTCGCCCTTGACCAGCCTTGCGTCGGACGCCTTGGCCATGTCGCGCGCCTTGTCGCCTGTCACCGCGACATAGGCATTGAGCGCGGGATTGGCGCGATCGATGGCCGAGAGATAGGCCTCGGTGATCTCGGTCGCGGTGATTTCCTTGCCGTGCAGCTTGCCGCGGGCCTGTGAAATCGTCAGCTGGGTCAGGTCGCTCATCAAAGGCTCTTTTCGTAAAACACCGACCACTCGGAATCGGGATAATCCAGCACCGGGCCGCAACGCGAAAACCCGGCGCGTTCGTAGACGGTCCACGCCGCGGGGTGACGGTCGCCCGTCTCCAGCACCAGGCGCTTCAGCCCCTCGTTGCGCGCCAGCGCCTCGACCTGCTCGACGATTTTCGCGCCGATCTTCTGCCCGCGATGCGAGGGCCGCGTGTACATGCGCTTGACCTCGCCGACAGCGCCGTCATGGCGTTTCAGCGCACCGCAGCCAATGGCCATGCCGTTGTCGCGGGCGATGAAGACAGTCGTGTCCTCACCAGCCATCTGCTCGACCGTCAGATGATAGCAATGCTCCGGCGGCGTCAGTTCGAGCAAGGTCTGGTTGAGTTCCTCGACCAGGCCGCGCACGTCGTCCTGCAGTGGCGTTTCAATGGCGATGTCGATTGCCATCGTCCGGTTTACTCCACGACCTTCGGCACGAGGAAGAAATTCTCTTCGGTCGCCGGCGCGTTGGCGACGATGTCAGCTGCCTTGCCGCCGTCAGTAACAACGTCCTGACGCTTCTTCATGTCCATCGGCGTCACCGAGGTCATCGGTTCGATGCCGGAAACATCGACCTCATTCAGCTGTTCGACGAAGCCCAGAATGGCGTTCAGCTCGCCGGTCATCCGTTCGGCATCTTCCTCGCTCACTGCAATGCGGGCGAGATGCGCGACGCGCTTCACTGTCTGAAGATCTACGGACATGTTTTTGCCTCGGGGAAAACCAGTTCGGGCTATAGCGGCGCCGCGCGCGCTGCGCAACATGCATCGTGCGAGAGACCAGGCTGCGGCGGCGGCCTAGTCTTCGGCCATCGATCCACGCACAGGATGATGTCTACGGCAGGGCAACGCCCTCGCACAAATAGTAGCTGCCGCTGTTGCCGCTTGCTTCGCTTTCGTCGTTGACGGGCCGGACCGACACGAGATCGATCTGCTTCTCATTCATTTGCGTCACCGAGAGGACATCTGGGAAGACATAGCCCGGTTCCTGGCAGATGGCCGTCACCGCCCAACTCGGCGAAGCGGTCGCCTTGCTGACCTGCAGAAACTCGCAATTGTATTCCACGCTCTGCAGGCCGTGCGCCGAAAGCACGATGTTGCCGGCGTCGATCAGCGTTTGCAGCGTGTCCTTTTTGGCCTGCGTGCAAAGCTCTTCGGACTGAAGATAGACGCCTTCGATGAAATCATCCGCGGCGAGCGCGGGCGACGCCGCGACAAACATCGAAACGCAAAGAGATCGCCCCAATACCATGGATTTATTCCACTTTAGCTGTTTCTAGATCGTAATCGTCTCACCGATTTTCGGCAACGCCAGCCTTACACCGGATCCTTCCAGGCCGGCCTCGAACTTATCGGCGGTCGGGTCGATCATCGGAAACGTGCCGAAGTGGCAGGGAACCACGGTGTCGAATTTGAAGAAGCGCCGGCAGGCAAGTGCCGCCACCGCGCCGCCCATGGTGAAGCGGTCGCCGATCGGCACCAGGCCTATCTTCGGCTCATGCAACTCGTTGATCAGCGCCATGTCGGAGAAGATGTCGGTGTCGCCCATGTGATAGAGCGTTTTGTCTTCCGGGAAATGCAGGACGAGGCCGCCCGGATTGCCGAGATAGGTGTTCTGGCCGCCCTCGCCCGGGAACGAGGATGAGTGCAGCGCCTGGACAAAAGTGGTGGTGAAGCTGCCGCAATCGACGGTGCCGCCGATGTTGCCGGGATTGATCTTCTTGTCGCTGACGCCCTTGCCGACCAGATACATGCAGATCTCGAAATTGGCGACGAGCTGGGCGCCGCTTTTGCCGAGCACCTCCACCGCGCCGCTGATGTGGTCGCTGTGGCCATGCGTCAGCAGCACATGCGTGACACCCTCAGCCGGGCCCTCCCAGCCACCCGTCCATGACGGATTGCCTATCAGATAGGGGTCGATGAGGATCTTGGCATCAGCGGTATCGATCCGAAAGGCCGAGTGGCCGTACCAGGTCAGTTTCATGAATGCATTCCTCGATTTTTGACTTGCCAAAGGATAGAACGCCAGTGGCCCCGAGATCAAAGGGTTACTTGTCCGCCACGCGTTTGACAAAACACCTGGTGGTGAAAGGCGAAGGACGGCCGGTGGGCATTATCACGATCGAAGAATTGCCGGCGCGGTTAGCCGGCGGTAAGACGCTGGCGGGGCTTGACCTCGGCGACAAGACGATCGGCGTCGCGGTCTCGGACCAGAGGTTTTCCTTCGCCCATCCGCGTCCGGTCATCATGCGAAGGAAATTTTCGCTCGATGCGGCGGTGCTGCTCGCCTTGCTACAAAAGGAGAATGCCGGCGCCGTGGTGATTGGGCTGCCGATCAACATGGACGGCTCGGAAG
>NZ_RZQA01000432.1:0-5360 GCF_004022915.1 Mesorhizobium sp. M7A.F.Ca.US.006.04.2.1 | reverse complement strand
ATATGGGCGTAGGCGAGGAAATTGCCGTTGTCGCCGACCGTCGTCTCACCGCGGCTGGAATCGGTGCCGAGATGCATCGTCACGCCTTCGCGGATCGTGCAGTTCCTGCCGATGACCAGGGTGGTTCGGCCGCCCTTGTGCTTGGTGTTCTGCGGCGGCGCGCCCAATGTCGCCATCGGGTAGACCTTGGTCGAGGCGCCGATCGACGTCGCGCCCATCACCGAGACATGACTGACCAGTTCGACGTCGTCGCCGATCACCACATCGGCGCCGACATGGCAGAACGGCCCGATGCGCACACCTTGGCCGATTTTGGCGCCTTCCTCGACAATGGAGGAAGCATGGATGGATGTCTTGATTTTCATAAGCACTCGATCGTCAGTCGCTGGTGACCATCATGGCTGAAATCTCGGCCTCGGCCGCCTTGGCGCCGTCGACCATGGCTTCACAAGCGAATTTGAGCAGGTTGCCGCGTTTCTTGATTTTCTTGACATAGATCTTCAACTGGTCGCCGGGAACGACCGGTTTGCGGAATTTGGCGTTGTCGATGGTCAGGAAATAGACCAGCGACGGCTTTTCGGTACCCAGGCTGCGGATACAGATGGCGCCGGCCGTCTGCGCCATCGCCTCAACGATGAGCACACCCGGCATGACCGGCTGCTCAGGGAAATGGCCCTGAAAATGCGGCTCGTTTATGGTCACGTTCTTGATGCCGATGGCGGATTCGTCGCCATCGATGTCGACGATACGATCGATCATCAGGAACGGATAGCGGTGCGGCAGGAGCTTCATCAGCCCCATGATGTCGACCGCTTCCAGCGTCGTCGACGCGATCATGTCAGCCATTGCCTCCCTCGCCCTGTTTGCGGGTCCTGGCGAGCTTGCGCAGCATGGCTATCTCCCGCATGGCTTCCGCCATCGGCTGTGCCGGATAGCCGCCCCAGATCTCGCCTGCAGGGACATTGCTCATAAATCCACTTCTGGCGGCAAGCTTGGCCCCTGTCCCTATGGTCAGGTGATCCGCAAGCCCCACGCCGCCGCCCATGGTGACATTGTCACCCACGACCACAGAACCCGAAATACCCGAAAGCCCGGCTATTATGCAATTGCGGCCGATGCGGACGTTATGGGCGATCTGCACGAGATTGTCGATCTTGGTGCCTTGGCCGATGATCGTATCGGACATGGCGCCGCGATCGACGGTGGTGTTGGAGCCGATCTCGACGTCGTCCTGGATAACGACACGGCCGATCTGCGGCACGCGTTCGGGACCCTTGGCCCCGCCGACGAAGCCAAAACCATCCTGGCCTATCCTGGCGCCGCCATGAATGATGACGCGATTGCCGATCAAGGCATACTGGATGCTGGCGCCCGGACCGACATAGCCGTCGCGGCCGATCTGGCAGGATTGTCCGATGACCGCATTCGGGGCGATGACAGTACCGCTGCCGATCGAAGCGCCTGGCCCGATAACCGCGCCGGCCTCGATGACGGAACCGGCTTCGACATGCGCGGTCGCATCGACATGAGCGTGCGGCGAGACGCCGGTTTCACTGGTCATCGGCCCTGGTGTCGCTGCCCTCGGAAACAGCAGACGCCCGATCAGCGCGAAGGCCTGCTGCGGACGCGGATGAATGAGAACGGCAACGCTTGCCGGCGCCTTGCCGGCAAATTCCGCCGGGCACAGCACCGCGGCAGCCCGCAGCGACGGCATCAGCGCGGAATTACGCTTGCCGTCGACAAAGACGAGCGCATTCTCGCCGCCCTCGCTGGCCGGCGCGAGTGCTTCGATCAAAATATTGGAGTGGCCGGAATCGACAAGCACCGAGCCGGTCAGATTCGCGACTTCGCCCGCCGTATACCGGCGTGATGGCGCGAAGAACACCGGATCGGTCATTCCAGAAGCTATATCCAGCTAGGTCGGAACATTTCTCCCGGACCCTGAAGACCCGGGAGCATCGTTGGCCGCCGATCAGAAGCGGGTCGATATGCCGAAGTTGAATTCCTGCACGTCGTCAGACGCTTCCTTCTTGACCGGGATCGCGTAGTCGATACGGATCGGACCGAACGGCGACGCCCACATCAAGCCAACACCGACCGAAGCGCGCAGCTTCATGCCCACCGTCGACTGGTCGACCAAGTCGTTGGCAACCTTGCTGCCGTAGAGCGTGGCCGCATCCGCGAAGACCGCGCCACGCAGGCCGAAGCTCTCTGGAACGACCGGAAGCGGGAACTGGGCTTCCGCCGAGGCGTTAAAATAGGTCGTGCCGCCCAGATGGTCGCCAGCGCCGTCGTTGTCGACCGGACCGATGCCGCCGTAGGCGAAGCCGCGGATCATGCGGTCGCTGCTCTGGAAGTGATCGAACACGCGCAGATCGCCGTCGCCGCCGTAGCCTTCGACATGACCGGCGCCGCCCGAAATAAGTCCGACCAGATCATACTGCTCCGACAGCGTCTGGTAGATGCTGCCTCGCCCCGTGACCTTCACGAACTTTGCATCGCCACCGAGACCCGCGACTTCCACCGTCGTGGTGGCGTAGATACCCTCGTGCGGGTTCTTCATGTCGTCGATGGTGTTGTAGACCAATCCCAGGCTAACCGAAGACTTGATCCATGGGCTCTGCTCTATGCCATCCAGGATAGCGTCGGAAACATTGCACTTAAGGGGATCATAAATGCCACCGGTCACGCAATCATCATCCAGCTTATATTTCTCTTGCGAGATGTTGTAAGCTAGCTGCGTCGTGATGCTGTCGGTGATCGGCAGGCCGAAACGCACGGTCGCACCCGTGGTGTCACTGTCGTAATGATCGTAGTTCCGGGTTTGCTTGAAGATGTCGAAACCGGCGGCGATGCGCCGTCCGAGGAAATAAGGCTCGGTGAAGGACAGGCTGTAGTCGCGCGAATTCTTGCCGCCGCCCGCAGACACCTTGATGAACTGGCCGCGGCCGAGGAAGTTGCGCTCGGTCACCGAGCCTTCGACCGACGGACCGGCCGTGTCGCCACCGGTCGAATAACCAGCACCCACCGAGAACTCGCCGGTCGACTTCTCAACCACGTCAACCACCAGAACGACTTGGTCGGGCTGCGAACCCGGCACAGTCGAGATGTCGACTTTCTCAAAGTAATTCAAGTTTTCCAGGCGCTTCTTCGCGCGCTGGATGAGCACCTGGTTGAAGGCGTCGCCTTCGCTGACGTCGAACTCCCGGCGAATGACATAGTCACGCGTGCGATCGTTGCCGCGGATCTCGATGCGCTCGATATAGGCCTTGGTGCCCTGGTCGATCGTATAGACCACCGAAATGGTGTGGTTCTCGAAATTGCGGTCGCCGCGCGGCGTGACCTGCGCGAAGGCATAGCCGGAACCGGCCACCTTCTCGGTCAGCGCGATGATGGAATCCTCGACGTTCTTGGCGTTGTAGACGTCACCCTTGTGGGTCTCGATCACCGATTCCAGCGACTTGCCGTCGACTTCAGGGATCGTGCTCTCGACGCTGACATCGCCGAACGTGTAGCGGTCGCCTTCCTGGACGGTGATGGTGACCGTGTACTTGTTCGTCGCGCTGTCGAGCTCGCCGACGGCGGACACGACCTGGAAGTCGGCATAGCCGTGATTGTAGTAGAAGCGGCGCAGCAGCTCCTGGTCCGCGCGCAGCTTGTCATCGTCGTAGACGTCGTCGCGCAGGATGAAGGAAACCCAGGACGAACGCTTGGTGTTGATGATATCCGACAGGCGGCGGCTGGAATAGGCGCTGTTGCCGACGAAATTGATCGCCGCGATCTGCGTGCGATCGCCTTCGGCAATGTTGAAGACCACATTCACGCGATTGTCGCCAAGCTGCATGACCTGCGTGGTCACGGTCACGTCGTCGCGACCAATGCGCTTGTAGGCAGCCTTGACCGACTCCACGTCGGCATCGAGCGTCGCCTGCGAGAACGTTCCGCGCGGCTTCAGCTGCACCGCCGCCGCGAGCGCATTGTCCTTGAGTTTCTTGTTGTTCTGGAACAGCACCTGGTTGACAACCTGATACTCGGCAACCTTCACCACCAGCGTCGAGCCGACCTGGTTGATCTGCACATCCGAAAACAGGCCGGTGCCAAACAGTGCCTTGACCGCACCGTCGATATCGGAACTGGAGAAAGCCTTGCCCGGCTTGATGGTGATGTAATTGCGGATGGTCTCAGCGTCGATACGCTGGTTGCCGCTTACTTCGACTCTGCTGACGACAGCGGCTTCAGCCGCCGATGTGGCAACGAACTGCACTGCGAGCGCGCCTGGCACGACCATGGCCGCGGACAGGGTCACCGCGGACGCGGCGCTTAGAAACTTGGATGCTGCCTTCATCGGGCTTAATAACCTTTTCTCGTAGTCCCCACGGCGAGAAAACCGGACGTGCGGTAATTTCCCCTACCGTATTAACCGGATTTTCCCTACACGCAAGGCTTCTGGTTAATTTGTATTTACTTAACCCTGCGGCGTGGCTTTCGCGTCACTCATATCCCCTTGCATGGTAAACGGCGTCTCAACATCGTCCATGCAGAAGCCAAATTTCTTCATGATTTCAGCACCCAAACAGATCGTTCCAAAAAACGAACCCCATGAAGCACAGCACCAGAAGCAACCCGGCCCGATAGGCCATTTCCATCATCCGTTCCGACACCGGACGGCGAATGACAGCCTCCACCCCGTAGAACAAGAGGTGACCGCCGTCGAGGGGGGGAATCGGCAAAAGGTTCAGAATTCCGATGCCAACGGATAGCAGTGCAACCAGCTGCACGAGCCATTCGAATCCCAGTTTCGCAGCCCTGCCCGCCATGTCGGCGATCTTCACCGGGCCGCCCAGCTGACATTTGTCTTCGCGCCCGACAACAAAGCGCTGCAGGAACTGGCCGGTGCGCTGGATGACGTGACCGGTTTCCTCGACCGCTGCCGCGACAGCTCCAACAGGCGTGTAGGTGATGAGCCGTGGCTGGCCGAGTTCCTTGTTGTTGACGACACCGATTACAGCGACCTTGACCTTGTTGCCGAGCGCGTCTTCCTGTTCCATCAGCCGCGGTGCCGCGGTCACAGTGACCTCCCGGCCGTCGCGCAGCATGACGAAAGTGATTGCGTCGTCCGCACGGCCCGAAACCAGGCGTTGAACGTCGCCAAAGGTTTCGACCTTGTTGCCGTCGACGCTGACGAATCGGTCGCCGGGAAGGATGCCGGCCTTCGCCGCCGGGCTGTCGGCGGTCACCTCGGCCACCATCGGCTCGGCGACATAGCGGCCATAGGCGGTGAACAGCACGGAAAAGACGACGATCGTCAGCAGGAAATTGAACAGCGGTCCGGCCACCACCGTTGCCGCGCGCTTCCAGAT
>NZ_RZQA01000431.1:0-5368 GCF_004022915.1 Mesorhizobium sp. M7A.F.Ca.US.006.04.2.1 | reverse complement strand
GACAATGCCGGTCAGGCCGCGTTCGATGACGAACTCGCCGGGCTCGACGAAGGACTTGAAACCGAGGAGGCGAAGGCGCGAAAACTTCATTCGCGCCGCCCGCTAAGCGGATTTCGGTGGTTTTGCGAAAGGAAGTCGCGGCACGACGAGAAGCCGCGCACGCCGAAGCGCCGCCGCCTCAGGGCTGACTGGACGTCAGAGCAGAGGGTCGATGATGGCCGACATTTCCTCAATCGACATCGCCCCCTTGTAGGTCTTACCGTTGATGAAGAAGGTCGGTGTCGAGTCGACCTTGAATTCATTGGCGCCGCGCTTCTGGACCGATCTCACATCGTCCAGAAGTTTCTGGTCCGTCAAGCAGGCCTCGAAGGACTCCTGTGTAAAACCGGCGAGCTTCGAGATTTGCAGCAGCGCATCCTTGGTATTCTGGACGCCAACCCAGTTCGCCTGCTGCCGGAACAGGACGTCGACCATGGGGTAATAGTTATCCTTGGCGCAGCGCGCCAGCATAAAACCGGCTTCGGCGCTCGGGTCGAACGGGAATTCGCGCAGGATGTAGCGAACCTTGCCGGTGTCGATGTACTTGGTCTTCAGGTCCGGAAAGGTGGTCTCGGCGAAATGCGCGCAATGCGGGCAGGTCATCGAGGCGTATTCGACGATGGTGACCTTGGCGTCGTCCTTGCCAAGCTGCTTGTCGGGCAGCGCGCCAGGCTTCATCAGTTCCGTCATGTCCACGGTGCCCTGGGCTTCCGGCGCGGTGGCGGCGGCCGGCGTGGCCGGCTTTGCGGGAGCGGCCGGCTCAGCGGGCTTCACATTCGCAGCCTTCGCCTCCTCGCCAGAGTCGCTGCAGGCCGCGAGCAGGGCCACCGCCGGAATGGCGGCCAGCGAAGACAGGACGTTTCTGCGAGACAAGCTTTGGCCAAACGGGGGACGGTTCATACGAATCACCTGACAAGGGTTGGATTTTGCAATGCAAAGACACGAAAAGGCGAGAGTTGGCGCGAATTAAGGCATCTCGATCCCCAATCCAATCGCGAAACCTGACAAGGGCGATCACGAAAGCGAGATATTGACGACGAATCCATGACTTTCTTCAAGACGCCTATGATTTTCTCTCCCCAATAATGGTCGCGCCAAGTTTCTCCAGCGAGGCGCGCAGTCCTTCATTATCGACCAGGCCGACAGTCCCCGACAATTTCGTCTTCTCAGCCGCGGTCAGCGGTCTCAGGGCCGGTCTGCGCTTTCCTTTGTCGGCTGTCACCGGCTTCTGCAGGATCCGGATGCGGTTGATGGCGGTGAAGCCGAGGAAGGCGTTGACCCGGTTGATGATCTCGCCCGTCTCGTGCTGCAGATGAAGTGCCGCCATGCCTTCGCAGGCAATGACCAGCACGGCCGGCTCGAACGGATCGTCCTCATGCATACGGCGCGGCCACTGGATTTTTTCGGGACGCGAGTGGCTGGCCAGCCGCGGGCCGGCGATCTCGTCCCATGACTGGACGAGGCCGATCGAAATGCCGGCCCGCTTGCGCAGCACCGGATCGAGGATCCTGGTCGCGAGATCGCTGACCGGGACGGGATTGCCGTAGGGCGTTCTCCCTGCCATGTACGTCCTCCAGCGACGACCCAGCAGATACCGGCCAGGCCAATACAAGATCAATGGCACCAGCAGACCAGACCCGCAAGACCGCATCCTGGGATAGTGGCAAAGCCACATCCGGAGATAGCAGCATAGCTGCATCTGGAGATAGCAGCACAGCTGCATCCGGTGTCAGCGACGATATCGCATCCCGCCTGCTCGGCTGGTATGATGTGCATCACCGTGAATTGCCGTGGCGCATCACGCCCCGTGAGCATGCACGCGGCGTGCGGCCTGATCCCTACCGCATCTGGCTCTCCGAGGTCATGCTGCAGCAGACCACCGTCGAAGCTGTGAAGGCTTATTTCCGGGTATTCGTCGAGAAATGGCCCGATGTCGAGGCGCTGGCCGCGGCGCCGACCGAGGACGTGATGAAGGCGTGGGCGGGGCTCGGTTACTACTCCCGCGCCCGCAATCTCAAGGCTTGTGCCGATCTTGTGGCCGAGCGTGGCGGCCGGTTTCCCGACACGGAGACGGGTTTGAGAGAGCTGCCCGGCATCGGCGCCTATACGTCGGCGGCCATCACGGCGATTGCCTTCGATCGCCCCGCCGCGGTTGTCGACGGCAATGTCGAACGTGTCATCTCCCGGCTGTTTTCGATCACAACCCCGCTCAGCGAAGCCAAGCCCGAGATCCGCGCCCATGTCGAGCGCATGGTGCCCGGGATAAGGCCTGGCGACTTCGCCCAGGCGATGATGGATCTCGGCGCCACCATCTGTACGCCACGCCGGCCACGCTGCATGCTGTGCCCGCTACGCGAAGACTGCAGCGCGGTCGTTTCAGGCGATCCCGAGTACTTCCCGGTGCGCCTGCCCAAGGCCGACAAGCCGCAGCGGCACGGCGCGGCCTTTGTCGCCGCACGGGCCGACGGCGCCATCCTTCTGCGCAAACGGGCCGAGAAGGGCTTGCTCGGCGGCATGACCGAGGTGCCGACGACAGGCTGGACCGCGCGGATCGATGGGGCAACCACGCAAGCGGCCGCGCCGTTTCCCGCCGACTGGCGGCATGCGGGCCGCATTGCGCATGTCTTCACGCATTTCGCTCTCGAACTCGAAGTCTTTCACGCTCACATCAAAGGTGATGCGCCAGACGGGCATTTCTGGTCGCTCGCTCACGAGATTTCCGGCGAGGCGCTGCCGACTGTCATGAAAAAGGCAATCGAGGCTGCGATACCCGGCGCGACGAAAAAGCCGTCGCCACACAGTGCAAAGAGGCCCCATGACTGAAATACGCCACATCGTTTTCGACATCGGCCGCGTGCTGATCCACTACGATCCCAACATTCCGTTCAGCCGCCTCATTCCGGATGCCGAAGAGAGAAAGTGGTTTTTCGACAATGTCTGCACGCATGATTGGAACATCGAGCAGGATCGCGGCCGGACCTGGGAAGAGGCCGAGGCGCTGCTGATCGCGGACCACCCCGATCACGCGGAAAACATCCGCGGTTTCCGCCGCCACTGGCACGAGATGGTGCCGCATGCCTATGAGGACAGCGTCGCCATCATGGTCGGTCTGATCGAGAGCGGCCACGACGTGACCATGCTGACCAATTTCGCCAGCGACACGCTGGCCGAGGCCCGCGAGCGCTTCGATTTCCTCAATCGTCCGCGCGGCGTGACGGTGTCGGCCGATATTCGCCAGATCAAGCCCGACCGAGCCATCTACGATCACCACGTCGCCGCATTCGGCCTCGAACCGGCCGCGACGCTGTTCATCGATGACAGCCAGAAGAATGTCGACGGCGCCAAGGCGGCAGGCTGGCAATCGGTGCTGTTCACCGACGCAAGGACGCTTCAAGCAGACCTTGAACGTCTCGGAATCAAGGCCTGATTTGAATCGCTTCGCGCGATCCGTTGAGCCTTTGAATCAACGGCATTCGAAGCAATTGGCAGGGGCTCAGGCCCCTGCCCGCTCCATGCCGAGCCGCGCGATGCGGCGAAGCTCGTCGATCGGGGTCAGGCCACCGCTGCGCTCATAATGCCAGAAGGTCCAGCCGTTGCAGGCATCCAGCCCCTGCACTTCGGCGCCGACCTTGTGGATCGAACCGGCGCTGTCGCCGATCGCCACCGTGCCGTCGGCCCGCACCTTGGCCGCCCAGCGCTTCTTGGCATCGTAGAGCGTCGCACCCGGCATCATCAGGCCGGTGTCGATCAGGCTGACGAATGCAACGCGCGGCTCGGCGCGCTTGCCCGTGAGAACGGTCAAGTCGGCCTCTTCCAGCGGCCGCACTGCGTCGATGCGCTCGTTGGCGGCGTCGATGTAGGCCTGCTCGCGCTCGATGCCGACGAAATGGCGGCCGAGGCGCTTGGCCACCGCGCCCGTGGTGCCGGAGCCGAAGAACGGATCGAGCACGATGTCGCCCGGTTTGGTCGAGGCCATCATGATGCGGGCAAGCAGCGCTTCCGGCTTCTGCGTCGGGTGCAGCTTGTCGCCATTGTCGTTCTTCAGCCGCTCGCCGCCGGTGCAGATCGGAAACAGCCAGTCGGAGCGCATCTGGATATCGTCGTTGGACGCCTTCATGGCTTCGTAGTTGAAGGTATAGCCCTTGCCCTTCTGGTCGCGCGTGGCCCAGATCATCGTCTCATGCGCGTTCTGGAAACGGCGGCCGCGGAAATTCGGCATCGGGTTGGTCTTGCGCCAGACGACGTCGTTGAGGATCCAGAAGCCGAGATCCTGCATCTTGGCGCCGACACGGAAGATGTTGTGATAGGAGCCGATGACCCAGATGGTGCCGTTGGGCTTCAGCACCCGGCGCGCCGCCAGCAGCCAGGCACGCGTGAAAGCGTCATAGGCCTCGAAACTCTCGAACTGGTCCCAATCGTCGTCAACGGCGTCGACCTTCGACTGATCAGGGCGGTGCAGGTCGCCGTCGAGCTGCAGATTGTAGGGCGGATCGGCGAAGATGACGTCGATCGATTTTTCGGGCAGCCGGTCTAGCGCGGCGACGCAGTCGCCCTTGAGGATCGTGTCCAGCCATTCGGATTGCTGGGGAGCGTGGGAAAGCTCGTCGAGAAGACGCACGGCAGACATTCTGACACCCAAGGCACGCGTTACTGTTTACTCCTGGTTATGGTTACCGATCAGCGTAAATATTCCGTGAAGGCCAAGGGATGGGTGTGGCGAATTTGCGAAGGCGGCCCTGTTGGTGTATGCCGCGCCGCCTGAGCCTTCCGAGGCCACTTCGCCCTCCCATTGTCCGGATCACCATGCCCCAGCCAGACCTTGTCATCTTCGATTGCGACGGCGTGCTCGTCGATTCCGAGATCATCGCCGCCCGCGTCGACGCCGAGCTTTTGACCCTGGCCGGATACGAGATATCGGCTGAGGAGATTTCGGAGAGCTATGCCGGCCTGACCTTCAAGGACATCATGCTGCGGGTCGAGGAAAAGTCCCGCATTCCCTTCCAGGCCTCTCTTATCGACAGGGAGGAACAATTGGTCGACCGCAAACTGCGCAGTGACGTCCGCGCCATCGACGGCGCGCGCGAGGCCGTTGCCGCGGTAACGGTGCCGCGCTGTGTCTGCTCGAATTCACGCTCCGAGCGGATCGAATTCATGCTGGAGAAGGTGCATCTTCTGCCGTTTTTCGCCGACCGGATTTTTTCGGCGATGGAAACACCGACCGCGAAAACGAAACCGGCGCCGGACGTGTTCCTGTTTGCGGCGGAGAAACTCAGCGCCAACCCGGCGAACACTTTCGTCATCGAGGATTCCGTGCACGGCGTCCACCTGT
>NZ_RZQA01000430.1:0-5380 GCF_004022915.1 Mesorhizobium sp. M7A.F.Ca.US.006.04.2.1 | reverse complement strand
GTCTCAGAGACAGCGGCACGAACCGCAGAAACTCCCGCACAACCCTTCGCGCAGCCGCTCCAAACGCAGCCTCAAGCCTGTGAGCGCCCTTCATCCGCAATTCCGCTGGGCCGCGCGGCGCGGAACGCGCCGCTTGGGGTCCATGGCCAAGATGCTCGTCGCCGACATCAGCATCAGGCGGACACCGGGCTGGAATTTCGTAGACTGGAGAGGATGTGGAAACCGGTCAAGACGACTCTCTGGCGTGACGCTTTGGAGTAGCGCAGCCGTCATCCAACCACAACGCCCCCTTTGCAGGAACCTGTCGTTGATGCGGCCATCGGCGCCTGCCAGCCGGATGCCGTGCACATCCGAAAGCGGCTTCCCCTAGGACACCTGCACCCCCGCTGGATTCCGCCACGCACCACGATGTAAGCTCCGTCCGGCAAGCCAGGGAGGGCGTGATGCTGCAGACCAGACAGAATGTTCTCGGCGAGCGGTTCCACCTGCAGCGCGCCGCCTTCGAGGCGCAGCCTTTCCCCAACTTTGACGTTCGCAAGGATCGCCTCAAACGCCTGCTCGCGCTGACCGAGCGGCATGGAGCCGACATCTGCACCGCCATCGACACCGACTTTGGCGGCCGTTCCGCGCATGAGACGCGTCTTGCGGAACTGTTCGTCGTACGTGCCGGCATCCGCCACGCGCTGTCGCACCTCAGGGGCTGGATGCGCGAACGCCGCGTTGCCACCACCATGCCGTTCCTGCCCGGCAGAAATCGCCTCATCCCGCAGCCGCTCGGTGTCATCGGCATCGTGTCGCCCTGGAATTATCCTTTCCAGCTCGCCGTCGCGCCGGTGACCGCCGCCCTTGCCGCCGGCAACCGCGTGCTCATAAAACCTTCCGAATTGACGCCGGCTTTTTCGGCGTTGCTGGCCAAACTCGTTGCCGAGCATTTCGCACCCGATGAGCTCAGCGTCATCAGCGGCGACGCGGAGATGGGAAAGGCCTTCGTATCGATGCCTTTCGATCATTTGCTGTTCACCGGCTCGACCGCGGTCGGACGCCAGGTCGCGATCGCCGCGGCCGCCAACCTGACCCCGGTCACGCTCGAACTCGGCGGCAAGTCGCCGGCAATCTTCGATCCGTCATGCGACCTCGACGCGGCAGTATCCAGCATTGCCTACGGCAAGCTGTTGAATGCCGGGCAGACCTGTATCGCGCCGGATTATCTTCTGGTGCCGAAGGGGCAAGCAGGCACGGTCGCTGCCAGGCTCGCAACGGCGATCGCGAAGCTCTACCCGACCCTGCGCGACAACCCCGATTATACCGCCATCATCAGCGATCGGCACCACCGGCGCCTGCGCGACATGGTCACTGAAGCGCGTGACGCCGGCGCCGACGTCACCGAAATCAACCCGGCCGGCGAGGAACTTGACGCCAACAGCCGGAAGTTGCTGCCGACCCTGGTCCGCAATGCCGGCGCAAACCTGCGGCTGATGCGCGAAGAGATCTTTGGGCCGGTGCTGCCCATCGTAGAATACACCGGGATCGACGAGGCGATCGCCCATGTGAACGGGGCCGACCGCCCGCTGGCACTCTACTGGTTCGGCCGCGACAGCGGCAACCGTCAACGCATCCTGCACGAGACAATTGCCGGCGGCGTCACCGTCAACGACTGCATGCTGCATCTGGTACAGGAAAACCAGCCCTTCGGCGGCGTCGGCGCCAGCGGCATGGGCGCCTATCACGGCGAATGGGGATTTCGCACCTTCAGCAAGGAGAAACCGGTTTTCATGCAGTCGCGGCTGAGCGCGGGAAGCCTGCTGCGCCCGCCCTACGGCAAGACGTTCGAACGGCTTTTCAGCCTCCTGCGTCACATCACCTGACCGACCGAGCTACGCAGCCCCGGTGCATTAAGACTATCTTCACCACGGTGCGGCAGGGTCCTCATCCTGCGGTGATGTCTTGAGTACCGCGGCGCCACAAGCGCCCAGGCAACAGACCCGCGCCTCTTTCTGGGGTGCGGGTCATTCCCGCTCGATCTCTTACCCCTCGTTAGAGCAATTCCAGGAAAAGTGTGAAGCGGTTTTCCGTCTAGAATTGCGTCAAAACAAAGAGTTAGAGCAGCTCGCCGTTTCCGTGAAACGGTGAAATGCTCTAGCCGAGGAAATCGGCCCGGTGCGGCGCAAAGCTGTCGACCAGCCGCCCCGCTTCGAGCGCCTTGACCCCGTGCACCAGGCCCGACGGCACGATGAAACTCCCGCCCGTCCCAACGATCTCGCTCCGGCCGTCGATGGTCACCTCGAAGCGGCCCTCGGCGACATAGCTTGCCTGGACGTGCGGGTGCGAATGCAGGGCGCCGACGCCACCCTTGTCGAAGCCGAATTCGACCAGCATCAACTCGTCAGTGTGCAGGAGAATGCGGCGCCTGTTGCCGTCCGGTGTCGCCGTCCAGGCGCCCTCGCCGGCATGCGCGAAGATCTTTGCGGTCATCGTCGTCTCCTCAGCGCAATTCCAGGAAAAGTGTGAAACGGTTTCCGTTCGGAATTGCGTCAAAACCTAGCGTGCCAGCCAGCCACCATCCACCGGCACCACCGCGCCATGCATGTAGTTGGACGCCGGCGCCAGCAGGAAGACGGCGGCATCGCCAATGTCGCCCGCCTCGCCCCAGCGACCGGCCGGGATGCGCGCCAGGATGGCGGCGCTGCGGTCGGGATCGGCGCGCAGCGCCTGCGTGTTGTTGGTTTCGATATAGCCTGGCGCGATAGCGTTGACGTTGATGCCTTTTTGCGCCCATTCGCAGGCAAGCAGCCGGGTGATGCCCAGCACGCCATGCTTCGAGGCGGTGTAGGACGCCACGCGAATGCCGCCCTGAAAGCTCAGCACCGAGGCAATGTTGACGATCTTGCCTTTCCGCTCAGCGGCCAAGGCACGCCTGGCAAAGCTTTGGCAGAGCAAAAAAACCGCCTTCAGATTGACATCCATGACGTCGTCCCAATCGGCCTCGCTGAGATCGACGGCATCGGCGCGCCGGATGATGCCGGCATTGTTGACCAGCCCGTCGAGCGGGCCGCTTTCGTCCCAGACGCGGTCGAGCAAGGGGCCGGCGGCTGACGTGTCGGCAAGATCGGCGCTCACCGCCTCGAATTGCCCGCCCATCGTTGCGATTTTTCTTGCCGTATCGTCCATCGACGAGCGGCCGACGCCGATCACCGTGCCGCCGGCGCGTGCGATCGATACGGCGATGCCCTGGCCGATGCCGGTGTTGGCGCCGGTGACCAGGATACGTTTTCCGGCAAGGCTGAAGGGGTCGCTCACCGCAGATCGCCCAACGCCACCGGGTCGACATCGGTGTAGTCGACATTGTCGCCGGCCATCGCCCAGATGAACGCATAATTGGAAGTGCCGGCGCCGGAGTGGATCGACCAGCCCGGCGACAGCACGGCCTCTTCGTTGCCCATGACGATATGGCGCGTTTCGTCCGGCTCGCCCATGAAGTGGAAGACGCGCGCCGTCTCGGCCAGGTCGAAATAGAGATAGGCCTCCATGCGCCGGTCATGCACATGGCAAGGCATGGTGTTCCAGATAGAGCCCGGCGCCAGCTGGGTCATACCGACCACCAGCTGGCAGGTCTTTGCGCCATCGGCATGGATGAACTGGAAGATCGAACGCTCGTTGCAGGCATCCTTGCTGCCAAGATCGAGGCGCTTTGCATCGCCGATGCGGATCAGCCGGCTGGGATGAGCCAGATGCGCCGGCGCGCTGAGCAGATAGAACTTCGCCGGCGCCCCCTCGTCCGCTGAGGCGAAGGACACATCCTGTGTGCCCATGCCGAGATAGAGCATGTCGCGCGCCTGCAATTCGAAGGACTGGCCGCCGGTCGTGATGACGCCCACGCCACCGATGTTGACGGCGATCAACTCGCGCCGGTCGAGGAAACCTTTGGTGCCGGTCGGCTTGATCGCCTCCAGTTGGAGCGGCGAGCCTATCGGCACGGCGCCGCCGACGATCATGCGGTCGTAGTGGGTGTAGGTCAGGCTGATGCGGCCGGACTGGAACAGGCCGTCAATGTGGAAATTGTGACGGAGTTCATCGGTTCCCATCGCCGCGGCGGCAACCGGGTCTATGGCAAAGCGGGATGTGTAATCGGTATGGCTCTGGCTCATTTTCGTCCTGACTTGAAATGGGTCATTCGCCGGCGGCGGCCCTGACCGAACTGGCATAGAAAGCCTGACGCGCATGCAGGCGCTCGCGGTAGCGCTGCTGGCTGGCTGTGAGGTGCGCGCGCATTGCCTCGCGCGCCGCTTCGGCATCGCCCGATGTGATCGCATTGAGGATCACCAGATGTTCGCGCTGCAGCCCGCGCTGGTAGCTGTCGGATTGCGCCAGTTCGGTCGACCAGGGCGAGGTCACGTCGCACGGAATGGCGCGCCGGCCGAGCACGTCGAGCATCTCGACATAGAACGGGTTGTTGGTCGCGCTGGCGATGGCGCGGTGGAAGGCGAGGTCGGCCGGGCCGGTCGGCTCGCTGGCAAGCAGCAGCCGCTCGAATTCGAAGAAGGCTTCCTGGATCGCCGCCTCCTGCGCGGCGTTGCGGCGAATAGCGGCGATCCCGGCCGACTCGATCTCGATTGCCAGGCGTACCTCGAGCACGTTGAGCGCGATCGAATCCTTGGCTCCCATGTCGGCGGCAAGCGCTCCGAACATCGTCGAGATATGCTCGGTGACGAAGACGCCGGCGCCTTGACGCGACTCGACCAGGCCGTCGGCGGCAAGCTTGGCCAGCGCCTCGCAGATGACGGTTCGGCTGACGCCGAAGGTCTCGGTCAGCTGGCCCTCGGTTGGCAATTTGTGGCCAGGCAGGATTTCGCCCGCCTGCAGCTGCTTGCGGATCGCCGCAACGACGGTCTCCGACAGCTTGGGTTTTCTCTCGACCCTGAGATCGGCGGATGCAGCGGACACGTAATGGTCTCCTAAAGCAATTCCAGGAAAAATGTGAAACGGTTTCCGTCCGGAATTGCGTCAAAACAAAGGGTTAGAGCAGTTCGCCGTTCCCGTGAACTGCTCTAGTGGAACAGGTGCGGCAACCACAACGAAATTTCCGGCACGTAGGTGACAAGCATCAACACAGCGAAAGCCGCCCCATAGAATGGCCAGATCGAACGCATCGCCGTCCAGATCGGGATCCGGCCGATCGCACAGCTGACGAACAGCACTGCCCCCACCGGCGGTGTGCACAAGCCGATGCCGAGATTGAGAATGAGGATCACGCCGAAATGCACCGGATCGACGCCGTAGGCCATGACCACCGGCAGGAAGATCGGCGTGGTGATGATGATCAGCGGCGACATGTCCATGAACGTGCCGAGGATGAGAAGCACGACGTTGATCAACAGCAGGA
>NZ_RZQA01000042.1:0-15096 GCF_004022915.1 Mesorhizobium sp. M7A.F.Ca.US.006.04.2.1 | reverse complement strand
GGGCGCCGTCGCAGTCGCAATGGTTGTGGCGGGCGATGTAGCAGGCATCATGCGTCTGGCAGGCCGCATCGAGGCGGTCGGCCGGCCGGGCCGATAGATCGCCGGTGCGGGTGCCGGGGCCGCAATAATTGCCGAAGACGAAAGGCGAAGGCCGCGCCATGGCGTAGCGGATCGGTTTGGGCAGTTCGGCCTCCGGAACCTTCGTCCACGGATTGGCGCAAGCGGAAACGAAAAGCAGCGGCAGGATGGCAAGAACGGCTCGCATGTCTATCCGCGCCAGCTTTCTGAAAGGTTCCCCACCCGGCGACCTGCCCGTGGCCGGCGACCGCACGCCTGATGCCACACTGGCCGGTTTTGTGGCAAGGAAAAGGCGGCACGGCCAAAGCGTATCGCGTTTGATCGGATTCATGCGATGCGCTTTAGCGTCTTAGTTTATGCATGTCGTTCGCCCAAAACCGAGATCAGTTTTGGGCGACATGCCTCAGACGAACAGGTTCCGCTCCCGCTCCACCATCTTGGTGATGAAGCTGGCGACGATCTGAACGCGGCGCAGCGGCCTGACCGATTCGTGATAGACCAGCCAGTAGGCGCGGCGGATCGGCGCGACTACATCGACCGGCACCAATTCCGGCATCGAGCGGGCGACGAAGGTGTGCAGGATGCCGATGCCGGCGCCCGAGCGCACTGCTTCGGCCTGGCCGAGCGCCGAGGAGATGGCGAAACTGGTGCGCCAGTCCGCGCTGAATTCGGCCGCGTAGTCGAGCGAAGGGCTGACAATGAGATCCGGCACATAGCCGATAAGGGTGTGCTGGCCGAGTTCGGCCGCTGTTTTGGGCAGACCATTGGCATCGACATAAGCGCGCGAGGCAAACAGGCCGAGCGAATAGTCGACCAGCTTTCCCGCCACCAGCCGGCCTTCGGTCGGCCGCTCGACAGTGATGGCGATGTCCGCCTCGCGGCGCGACAGGGAGAAGGAGCGCGGCACCGGCACCAGCTGGATCGTCAGCTCGCGGTGCAGGGCGGTCAGCGCGCCAAGGCGCTTGGCCAGGAAGGCAACGCCAAAACCGTCCGGGGCGCCGATGCGCACCGTGCCGGAAACATCGTCGCCTTCGCCTGATATGGTCGAGCGCGCGGCGATCATGTCGCCCTCCATGCGCTCGGCAATGTCGAGGAAGCGCTCGCCGGCGGGAGTCAGCTCGCTGCCGGTGGTCAGCCGGCGAAACAGCTTTGTCCGCAGCGCATCCTCGAGTGCGGCGATGCGGCGTGAGACGGTGGCGTGGTTGAGCTCCAGCCGTTTGGCGGCGCCAAGGATCTGGCCGGCACGCGCCACGGCAAGGAAGATGCGGACGTCATCCCAGTTCATGGGGATGGTCCAGATGACAATCGCTGACGCCGCGTCCTGTGGTGGGAACTCAATCTCTCAATCCCTGCTGCTATCAGACGGGTCTCCGCATTTGCGAGAATTGATGCTCGTCCGTCAACCGCTATCTACTTTCCGCACAACGGTTGCGTTCTCCGTCGCGTTGCCATCCGCCGGCCAAAGGCGGACAATGCAGCATCACAAACAAGGGAGAGAAATCATGATCGATTATGGTCATTTCATCGGCGGCAAGCATGTCGCCGGGACCAGCGGCCGCAAGCAGGATGTCATGCAGCCGATGGATGGCTCCGTGCGCGGCACGGTGGCGCTGGCATCACAGGCGGAACTGCGCGCTGCGGTGGAGAACGCCAAGGCTGCGCAGCCGAAATGGGCCGCAACCAACCCGCAGCGTCGCGTGCGCGTGCTGATGAAGTTTCTCGAACTGGTCGCCCGCGACTATGACGAACTGGCCGACATCCTGGCGCGCGAGCACGGCAAGACGATCGCCGACGCCAAGGGCGACATCCAGCGCGGCCTCGAAGTGGTCGAAGTCTGCATCGGCGCGCCGCACATGATGAAGGGTGAATTCACCGACGGCGCCGGCCCCGGCATCGACGTCTATTCGATGCGCCAGCCGCTCGGCGTCGTCGCCGGCATCACACCGTTCAACTTCCCGGCAATGATCCCGCTGTGGAAGATCGCGCCGGCCATCGCCTGCGGCAACGCCTTCATCCTGAAGCCTTCGGAGCGCGATCCGGGCGTGCCGATGCGCATCGCCGAACTGTTCCTCGAAGCTGGCCTGCCGGCGGGCATCCTCAATGTCGTCAATGGCGACAAGGACGTGGTCGACGCCATCCTCGACGATCCCGACATCAAGGCCATCGGCTTTGTCGGCTCGACGCCGATCGCCCACTACATCTATTCGCGCGGCACGGCCGCCGGCAAGCGCGTGCAGTGCTTCGGCGGCGCCAAGAACCACATGATCATCATGCCCGATGCCGACATGGACCAGACGGTCGACGCGCTGATCGGCGCCGGCTACGGCTCGGCCGGCGAACGCTGCATGGCGATCTCGGTTGCCGTCCCGGTCGGCAACGACACCGCCAACCGGCTGATGGAAAAGCTGATCCCGCGCGTCGAAAGCCTGAAGGTCGGTCCTTCGACCGACTCTTCCGCCGATTTCGGCCCGCTGGTGACGCGCCAAGCCCTGGAGCGGGTCAAGGGCTATGTCGACACCGGCGTCAAGGAAGGCGCCAAGCTGGTCGTCGACGGCCGCGGCTTCTCCATGCAGGGCTATGAAGACGGCTACTATATGGGCGGCTGCCTGTTCGACAACGTCACCGCGGACATGCGCATCTACAAGGAAGAGATCTTTGGGCCGGTGCTGTCGGTTGTGCGCGCGCCGACCTATGAGAGCGCGATCAAGCTCGCCAACGACCACGAGATGGGCAATGGCGTCGCCATCTTCACCCGTGACGGCGATGCCGCGCGCGATTTCGCAAGCCGTGTCCAGGTCGGCATGGTCGGCATCAATGTGCCGATCCCGGTGCCGATCGCCTACTACACCTTCGGCGGTTGGAAGGCGTCTTCCTTCGGCGACCTCAACCAGCACGGCCCGGACGCGTTCCGTTTCTACACCAAGACCAAGACGGTGACCTCGCGCTGGCCGTCCGGGATCAAGGACGGTGCCGAATTCGTCATCCCGACGATGAACTGACCGGACGATTTCCTGGTTGCGCGTCCTCGCCTTCGGCTGCGGTCGCGCGGGCAGGCATCAAGGACGGTGCCGAATTCGTCATCCCGACGATGAACTGACCGGACAACAGATTGATTTTGAATTTGAGGCCCGGGCGCTCGCGCCCGGGCTTTTTTGCAGTCCGGTGACGACCCTATCTGCGTGAACGCTAATGTGATGGAACCAAGTGGGCATCTGCCGTCTTGGTTTGCAGTCCTGCCGCAAGGAGGTACGGCAGATCAAGCAACGGCGCTGGCGACAGCTTCGGGGACATCGTCTGGCGCAAGGAGGTGTCAGATGACCCGTCTTGTGGCAACGCTATTTTTCGCGGCGGTTTCCGCGTTTGCCGCCGTCCCGGCGATGGCGGAGCAATGCGCAGCCCGTGCGGATATGATCAAAGCGCTCGGGGAAAAATTCCACGAAAGCGAGGCTGCGCGCGGCCTGGTCAACCCGAGCGTCATTCTTGAGATATTCGTCTCCGACCAGGGCACCTGGACGATCCTTGCCACCGACACGCATGGTCAGAGCTGCGTCATCACGGCGGGCGAAGGCTGGGACGGTTCGTTGATGGCGGCGGCTGCCTTGCCAGGGACGTGATCCGAGCTTCGAGGAAGCACCGGCGACGAAAGCGCATCGGATTAAAAGACGCTCAGCGCGTCGCCGCCGTTTCGGCGTGGCCGCGCAGCAGCGCCATCAGACGTTTGGCATCCTTGGCCGCGGCCTCCTCGTCGCCGGCAAGGATCGAGCGGATCAGCGCGACATGGTGCTCGGCGGATTCGGCAAGACCGGTCTCGGCCTTGTAGCGGAACCAGAAGCGGCGGCTGTGGGTCTGCAACGGGGCGGCCAAACGGGCGGCGAAGGGATTGTCGGCAGCCAGCGCCAACGCTTCGTCAAGTGCCTTGTCGGCCTGAATGAAGGCAAGCACGTTGCCCGAGATCACCGCTTTCTGCATGGCAAGCGCTGCTTCGTGAAACAGGTCGGCGGCCTCGCGGGTGACGAAGCGGGCGGCCGAGCGGGCCAGCACCACCTCGACGCCGCGACGCGCATCGAGCACGCGCAGCCAGTCGCCGGGATGCAGCGGGGCGATGGCGATGCCCGCGCGCGGCCTGATGTCGAGCAGCCCTTCCCAGGCCAGCCGCTGGATCGCCTCGCGCACCGGTGTCCTGCCAAGCCCGAGCCTGTCGATCAGGGCGCCCTCGGTGACGAAGCTTGCCGGGGCCAGTTCGAGCGTGACGATCATGTGCTCGAGCACATGGTAGGCCCTGGTCGCGGCCGGCTCCGCCGAGGTGCTTGCTGCCGTGGATATCAAATGCGCTCTCCTGATATATCTTGAATATATCATAACGGATTTCGCATTGACAGCGGGTTTGTTAATAGATATACCAGTGATATATCAGATGGAGAGATGATCATGTGGACCGGAGTTTTTCCTGCCGTCACGACCAAATTCACCGCGGATGATCGCCTCGATCATGCCGAGATGGAGCGCTGCTTCAACCTGCAGATGGAAGCTGGCTGCGACGGCATCATCGTTTGCGGATCGCTCGGCGAGGGGCCGATGCTGTCGCCCGATGAGAAGATCGAGGTGCTGAAGACCGCACAAAAGGTCGCCGGCAAGAAGCCGGTGCTGCTGACGGTCAACGAGGCCGGCACACGCGAGGCCGCCAGCATCGCCAAGCGCGCGAGCCGGGAAGGCGCCAACGGCCTGATGGTCGTGCCGAGCCCGATCTACCACACCAATGCGGAAGAGACGGTCGCGGCGCTGCGCGCGGTCGCGCAGGCTGGCGACCTGCCGGTCATGATCTACTCCAACCGGCTTGCCTACCGCGTCGACGTCAGCGTCGACCAGATGGAGGAGCTGGCGTCGGACGAGCGCTTTGTCGCGATCAAGGAATCCTCCGACGACATCCGTCGTTCGACCGAGATCATCAATCGCCTGGGCACTCGCTACGACCTGTTCACCGGCGTCGACAATCTGGCCTTCGAGGCGCTGTCGGTCGGCGCCATCGGTTGGGTGGCCGGACTGGTCACCGCGTTCCCGCGCGAGACGGTCGCCATCTACCAGCTGATGAAGCAGGGTCGCCGCGAAGAGGCGCTCGGCATCTACCGCTGGTTCCGGCCGCTGCTCGATCTCGACGTCTCGACCTATCTGGTCCAAAACATCAAGCTTGCCGAAGTGTTCGCGATCAACACAAATGACCGCGTTCGTATGCCGCGACAGCCGCTGTCTGGCGATCGCCGCAAGTCCGTCGAGAAGATCGTCAAGGATGCGCTCGCGGTGCGGCCGACACTGCCGCAGTTCTGAGGCTTCTTCTTCCTGTTCGCAGGGAGAAGATGGTGGCAGCCAGATAAGGGGCAGCGCCCACGTGCAAGGAAATTCCAAGTCGACAGAAGCGGGGCGCAGCCCCTCATCCGCCCTTCGGGCGCCTTCTCCCCGTGAACGGGGAGAAGGGTTGGACATAGCCATCGTCGGTGGCGGCATCATCGGTATCTGTGCCGCTGCTTCTCTCGCTGAGGCGGGACGCAGGGTCACCGTCTTCGATCGCACAGGCATTTGCGAGGAGACGAGCTCGGGCAATGCCGCCGCCTTCGCCTTCTCCGACGTGCTGCCGCTGGCGCACAAGGGCATGATGCGGCAGCTGCCGAAATGGCTGGCCGATCCGCTCGGCCCGCTCAGCATCCCGCCCGCCTACCTGCCGACGCTTCTGCCCTGGCTGATCCGCTTCTGGCGCGCCGGTGCGCCGGGGAAATACGAGGCGAGCCTTGCCGCTCAAGCAGGCATGATGAAGCTTGCCGAGGCGGAGTGGATGGGCTTGCTCGACCGCTCCGGCACGCGGTCGATGCTGCGCGAGGATGGCTCGCTCGAGCTTTACGAAAGCGAAGCCGAATTTCAGGCCGGGCTGCCCGGCTGGGCGGCGCGTAAGCGTTTCGGCATCGGTTTCCGCCACGTCGAGGGCGAGGAACTGGCCGCCTTGCAGCCGGGCCTGTCGCCGCGCTTCATCAAAGGCACATTCGTGCCGGGATGGAAGACGGTCGCCGACCCGAAACTGCTGGGCAAAGCGGTGTGGACCTATGCGCAGGCCAAGGGCGCTCGCTTTGAGCTGGTCCGGATCAGCCAAGTCGCGGCGGATCAGGATGGAGCGACGCTGACGTTGGCAGACGGCACGACCAGACAGGCCCGGCACCTCGTCGTCGCCGCCGGCGCCTGGTCGCATCTGCTGGCCAAGCAACTCGGCGATCGCATTCCGCTGGAGACCGAGCGCGGCTACAACACCACCTTGCCCACGAGTGCCTTCGACGTGAAGCGGATGCTGATCTTCTCCGGCCATGGTTTCGTCGTCACGCCGCTCGAAACGGGCCTGCGGGTCGGCGGCGCCGTCGAACTCGGCGGCATCGAGCGGCCGCCCAATTATGCCAGGTCGAAGGCGCTGCTGCAGAAGGCACAGAAATTCCTGCCGGGGCTCGATCCCTCGGGTGGGCGCGAATGGATGGGGTTCCGCCCCTCGCTGCCGGATTCAGTGCCCGTCATCGGCGGCGCGCCGGGAAAGCGGTCGGTGGTCTATGCCTTCGGCCATGGCCATCTCGGCCTGACCCAGGCGGCGGCCACCGGACGGTTGATCAGGGATCTTGTCCTGGGGCAGACTCCGCCGATCGATCTGGCCCCCTTCAGTCCGCAACGATTTTGATTTTTTCGGGTTTTTGATTTTCGAGGAGCGTCATGGCCAAGAAATCCTTCTTCTGCATAGACGGCCACACCTGCGGCAATCCTGTGCGGCTGGTCGCCGGCGGCGGCCCGCTGTTGCAGGGCGCGACGATGATGGAGCGGCGTGCGCATTTTCTGGCCGAGTATGACTGGATCCGCACCGGGCTGATGTTCGAGCCGCGCGGCCACGACGTGATGTCCGGTTCGATCCTCTATCCGCCGACGCGCGAGGATTGCGACATCGCCATCCTGTTCATCGAAACCTCCGGTTGCCTGCCGATGTGCGGCCATGGCACGATCGGTACGGTGACGATGGCCATCGAGCACGGACTGATCAAACCAAAGACGCCGGGCGTGCTCAGGCTCGACACGCCGGCCGGGCTGGTCGTCGCCGAATACAAGCAGGTCGGCGACTATGTCGAGGAGGTGCGCATCACCAATGTGCCATCCTTCCTCCATGCCGAGGGGCTGACGGTCGAATGCCCTGGGCTCGGTGAAATCACCGTCGACGTCGCCTATGGCGGCAACTTCTACGCCATCGTCGAGCCGCAGGAGAACTATCGCGACATGGCCGATCATTCGGCGGGCGACTTCATCGCCTGGAGCCCGGTGGTGCGGCAGCGGCTCAACGAGAAATATTCCTTCGTGCATCCGGAAAATCCTGGCATCAACCGGCTGTCGCACATGCTGTGGACCGGTGCGCCGACGGTGGATGGGGCGGATGCCCGCAATGCCGTGTTCTACGGCGACAAGGCGATCGACCGCTCGCCCTGCGGCACCGGCACCTCGGCGCGCATGGCGCAGCTTCATGCCAAGGGCAAACTCAAGGCCGGAGACAGCTTCGTGCATGAATCGATCATCGGTTCGCTGTTCAAGGGCAAGGTCGAAAAGGATGTCAGCGTGGCCGGCAAGCCGGCCATCATTGCCTCGATCGGCGGCTGGGCGCGGATGACCGGACTGAACACCATCTTCATCGACGACCGCGACCCGTTCGCGCACGGGTTTGTTGTCAAGTGATGGGAATCCTGACCTAGCGGAAAGCAACGACCTGAAAAATGGATCGTGCCAAAAACGCAAGGATTCCTTTCATCACCTAATTTTGACGGCGATTTCTTCGAAACGGAGCGCATGATGCGGTCGAATCGTCAAAGACATTGCGTTATGCCAATGGTAGGGTCCGCGATAGTCCAGGGGTCGGATGATGGAAAACGGGCAATCGGGCGGCGTGCTTCGAAAACACGCATGACGATTGAAAAATGACGTTGCAATCCGGGCTCGAAACTTTACGACTAGGGGAAATACGAAAAGGAATGCGTCTGCATGGGCGACATTCCAGGGGAGCCATGTACACATGCAGTACTTTGTCCAGCAGCTTATCAACGGGCTGACGCTGGGATCGATCTATGGGCTGATCGCGATCGGCTACACGATGGTCTACGGCATCATCGGTATGATCAATTTCGCCCATGGCGACATCTTCATGGTGGGTGCCTTCACGGCACTGATCGTCTTCCTCGCCCTTGGCGCGCTGTTCTATTCCGTGCCGGTTGTGCTGGCGCTGCTGATCATGATGATCGTGGCGATGCTGCTCACCAGCCTCTACAACTGGACGATCGAAAAGGTGGCCTACCGGCCGCTGCGCGGTTCGTTCCGACTGGCCCCGCTGATCACTGCCATCGGCATGTCGATCGCGCTGTCGAACTTCGTCCAGGTGACGCAGGGTCCCCGCAACAAGCCGATCCCGCCGATGGTCAGCCAGGTTTACAACATCAACGGCATCAGCGTGTCGCTGAAGCAGATCATCATCGTCGTCGTCACGGCGCTGCTGCTGGCGCTGTTCTGGTATCTGGTCAACAAGACCTCGCTTGGACGAGCGCAACGGGCCTGTGAGCAGGACCGCAAGATGGCGGCGCTGCTCGGCATCGATGTCGACCGTACCATCTCGATCACCTTCATCATGGGTGCGGCCCTTGCCGCGGTCGCCGGCACTTTGTTCCTGATGTATTACGGCGTCATTGCCTTCTCGGATGGTTTCACGCCGGGCGTGAAAGCCTTCACGGCGGCGGTGCTGGGCGGCATCGGTTCGCTGCCGGGCGCGGTGGTCGGCGGGTTGATGATCGGCTTCATCGAGAGCATGTGGTCGGCCTATTTCTCGATCGACTACAAGGATGTCGCGGCGTTCTCGATCCTGGCCATCGTGCTGATCTTCCTGCCTTCCGGCATATTGGGCCGGCCAGAAGTCGAAAAGGTCTGAGACTATGGCCGTCACCGTATCTCCGGAGCGCGACACCGTCGCCACCCCCATGCAGCGCGCATTGCGTGAGGCGCTCTATGCCGCTGCCATATCGTTTGGCCTGTTCGTGCTGTTCATCGGCCTGAAGACCGGCCAGAACATTTCCAATGAACTGGTCCTGACGACACGCTGGGGCCTGCTTGCCGCCGTGGTTATCGCCACGGCTGTCGGGCGCTTCCTCTATGTCGCCTATGGACAGCCCTTCCTGGCCAACCAGAAGATCACCGACGTCGCCACCGGCCTGCTGCCGGCCAGCGTGGCGTCACGCTTCTTCCAGTTGCCGGCCTTCATCGTGGCCTTGGTCGCGGCGGTGGTGTTGTTTGCGGTCAACAGCTCTCTCGTCGGATGGGTGGGAGCGGAGCCGGCGGGCTATCTGCAGTTCCTGCGCGCCTTGTCGGTCATCTATGTGCTGGCCTGCGTGATCTATTATTTCCGCGGCTTCATTCATGCCAACTTCACCAAACTCGGCATTGCCGCGCTGATCCTCTATCCGATCCTGGTGGTGGCGATCCTGTCGCTGATGTCCTGGTCGTTCGTCGGCGGACTGCAAGGCTCGCTGAAATGGGTCGACAATTTCGGCATCCAGATCCTGATCTATGTGATGCTGGCCTGGGGCCTGAACATCGTCGTTGGCCTCGCCGGCCTGCTCGACCTCGGTTATGTCGCCTTCTACGCGGTCGGCGCCTATGCCTATGCGCTGCTCGGCACGCAGTACGGCCTGTCGTTCTGGATCCTTTTGCCGGCCGCCGGCGCCATGGCCGCCTTCTGGGGCGTGCTGCTCGGTTTCCCGGTGCTGCGCCTGCGCGGCGATTACCTGGCGATCGTCACCTTGGCTTTCGGTGAGATCATCCGCCTGGTGCTGATCAACTGGCGGGAAGTCACCAACGGTTCAGCCGGTATTTCCGGCATCCCGAAGGTCACCTTCTTCGGCCTGATGACCTTCAACGTGTCGGACCCCAATTACGTCGCCAAGGTGCTGCATCTGGCGACATCGAGCGCCTACTACAAGATCTTCCTCTATTACCTGATCCTGGCGCTGGCGCTGCTGACAGCCTTCGTCACCATCCGGCTGCGGCGCATGCCGGTCGGCCGTGCCTGGGAAGCGTTGCGCGAGGACGAGATCGCCTGCCGCTCGCTCGGCATCAACACCACCACCACGAAGCTTACGGCCTTTGCCACGGGTGCGATGTTCGGCGGCTTCGCCGGCGCATTCTTCGCCGCACGGCAGGGCTTCGTCAGCCCGGAATCCTTCGTCTTCCTGGAATCGGCCATCATCCTGGCCATCGTGGTTCTCGGTGGCATGGGCTCGCTGGTCGGCATAGCGGTCGCCGCAATGGTGATGATCGGCGGCACCGAGGCGTTGCGCGAACTCGACTTCCTCAAGCAGGTCTTCGGACCGGACTTCACACCGGAACTCTACCGCATGCTGCTGTTCGGCATGGCCATGGTCATCGTCATGCTGTGGAAGCCGCGCGGCTTCGTCGGCAGTCGTGAACCAACCGCCTTCCTGAAGGAGCGAAAGGCCGTCTCAAGCTCCTTCACCAAGGAAGGACACGGCTGATGAATGCGAACCCTGTTCAGAAAGCCGCTTCGGGCATGAACGACGCTATCCTTCAGGTCGATCATCTGTCGATGAAGTTCGGTGGCCTGGTGGCCATCGGGGATCTGTCTTTCGCCGCCAAGCGCGGCGAGATCACCGCGCTGATCGGCCCCAACGGCGCCGGCAAGACCACGGTGTTCAATTGCATCACCGGCTTCTACAAGCCCTCGGAAGGCATGATCACGCTCAACCGGAACGATGGTTCGACCTTCCTGCTCGAGCGGCTGCCCAACCATGAAATCCCGGCGCGCGCCAAGGTGGCGCGCACCTTCCAGAACATCCGCCTGTTCTCCGGCATGACCCTGCTGGAGAACCTGCTGGTCGCCCAGCACAACAAACTGATGAAGGCATCGGGCTACACGGTGCTTGGCCTGTTCGGCTTCAGCGGCTATCGCAAGGCCTCGGCCGAATCGGTGGAGCTCGCCAAGCATTGGCTGGAAAAGGCCGATCTTGTCGACCGTGCCGACGACCCGGCCGGCGACCTGCCCTATGGCGCGCAGCGCCGTCTCGAGATCGCTCGCGCCATGTGCACGGGACCCGAGCTTCTGTGCCTCGACGAGCCGGCGGCCGGCCTCAATCCGAAGGAATCGGCGGCGCTCAACGAGCTGCTGATCGACATCAAGAACACATCCGGCGCCTCGATCCTGTTGATCGAGCACGACATGTCGGTGGTCATGCAGATCTCCGACCATGTCGTGGTGCTGGAGTATGGCCGCAAGATCTCCGACGGCAGTCCGCAGTCGGTGCGCACCGATCCGCGCGTCATCGCCGCCTATCTCGGCGTCGACGACGAGGAAGTCGAAGCGGTCCTTACCGAAGTCGGCGACGAAGATGTCATCGAACAGCTCGATACGGGGCCGGATGCCGCGCACGGTCCGGGAACATCGTCGTCCTATCTCGCCGGGCCGGTGACCGACACGGTCGGCCATAGTTCGGGCGAGCGGGTTACGGTGGCCAAGGGAGCGTCAAAGGCCGGTCAGGTCGACGCCAGGTCGCTCGCCGCGGCAAACAAGGCAGCCTCGCAGGCAGCCGTGCCGCCGGCGAAGGCAAAGCCTGCTCCGAAAGCGACGTCGAAGGCGGCAACCGGCACGGCGGCGAAGTCGACCGCATCCGCCAAGCCTGCGGCGAAGACTGGAGAGATCTCCAACCGGCTGGCTGCGCCTCGCGGCGGCAAGGCCGACAATTTGACCCGCATAAAGGGCATCGGTACGGTCAACGAGAAGAAGCTCAACGACCACGGCATCTTCCACTTCGACCAGATCGGCGCCTGGAAAAAGGCCGACGTCGAGGCCGCCGAAGCCTATCTTGCTTTTGACGGACGTATCGCGCGCGAGGAATGGGTCAAACAGGCTAGGCTGCTCGGCCAGGGCAGGGACACGGAATTTTCGCGCCGCGTGGATGCGGGCAAGGTGGCGACGAGCCATGCTTCCGCAAAGACTGCAAAGGCAGCCTCCGGAAAGACCGCGAGCAAGACCGCTGCCAAGCCCGTGGCGGGCAAGCGTGGAGGGGGCAAGTGATGGCCGCGACAACGCTGCTCGATATCAAGGGCGTGCAGACCTATTACGGCAACATCCGGGCGCTGAACGGCGTCGATGTCACCGTCAAGCAGGGTGAGATCGTGGCGCTGATCGGTGCCAATGGCGCCGGCAAGTCGACGCTGATGATGACTATTTTCGGTGCGCCGCGGGCTCGCGCCGGGACTATCACCTTTGCCGGCACCGACATAACCCAGATGCCGACGCACGAGATCGCGCGCATGCGCATTGCCCAATCGCCCGAGGGCCGGCGGATCTTTCCGCGCATGACGGTGATGGAAAACCTGCAGATGGGCGCCAGCCTCGACAACCTCAAGCACTATGACGAGGACGTCGAGAAGGTGTTCACGCTGTTCCCGCGTTTGAAGGAGCGCATCACCCAGCGCGGTGGCACGCTGTCGGGCGGTGAGCAGCAGATGCTGTCGATCGGACGCGCGCTGATGGCACGGCCGAAGCTGCTTTTGCTCGACGAGCCGTCGCTGGGTCTCGCGCCGCTGATCGTCAAACAGATCTTCGACGCCATCCGCGAACTGAACCGCACCCAGGGGCTGACCGTGTTCCTGGTCGAGCAGAACGCCTTCGGCGCGCTCAAGCTCGCCACGCGCGGCTACGTCATGGTCAACGGCAATGTGACGATGAGCGGCACCGGCAAGGAACTGCTCGCCAATCCGGAAGTGCGCGCCGCCTATCTCGAGGGCGGACACCACTGAGTTCGAAGCGGAATGCGTGCACCGCTATTCCGCTCCAGATTGTTTGTTTGTCGCATGATCTTTGTCCGGAAAGTCCGCAACTTTTCGGGATCATGCTAGGGAGACTTCACCATGCAGGGCATTCTTTACGAGGAACCCTCGATCTGGCAGTTCTTCTTCGTCACCTGTCTGCTCGGCGGCTGGGCGGCGTGGATGACGGGCAAGGCCAGTGCCCAGACGTGGCGCAGCTTCATCCAGCTGTTCGCCTATGTGCTGGGCCTCGGCATCGCGATCCGCTTCATCCATCACGCGCTGTTCGGCGGCACCATGTTCTCGCTGCATTATTATGTCGTCGACACCATCGTGCTGATGATCCTCGGCTTCGTCGGCTATCAATACACGCGCACCAACCAGATGGTGACACAGTATAATTGGCTCTACGAAAGAGCTTCACTCTTGAGCTGGAAACCGAAAGGTTGACGTTCATCATTAACGCCGCCTCGAAATTGAATCGGCGTGACAAGTGCCTGAAAATCGGCAAACTATGCTTTCTGCGATAAGGGTGGGCATCGCATGAAAGCTTCATCCACGCCCACTCCGTTAATGGGAGCGTTTAAATGAAAAAGTCACTTTTGTCCGCCGTCGCCCTGACCGCGCTTGTCGCGTTCGGCGGCAGCGCGTGGGCTGACGTAATGATGGGCGTCGCGGGCCCGATCACCGGTCCGAACGCCGCCTTCGGCGCGCAGCTGCAGAAGGGGGCGGAAGCTGCTGTCGCCGACATCAATGCCAAGGGCGGCATCAACGGCGAGCAGATCAAGCTCGAAGTCGGCGACGACGTCTCCGATCCGAAGCAGGGTATCTCGGTCGCCAACAAGTTCGTCGGCGACGGCGTCAAGTTCGTGGTCGGCCACTTCAACTCCGGCGTCTCTATCCCGGCATCTGAAGTCTATGCGGAAAACGGCATCGTCGAAGTGACGCCGGCCGCGACCAACCCGCAATTCACCGAGCGCGGTCTGTGGAACGTGTTCCGCACCTGCGGACGCGACGACCAGCAGGGCAGCATTGCCGGCGCGTATCTCGCCGCCAACTTCAAGGACGCCAAGATCGCTGTCGTTCACGACAAGACCACCTACGGTCAGGGCCTTGCCGACGAAACCAAGAAGGCGATGAACGCCAAGGGCGTGACGGAAGTCATGTATGAAGGCATCAATGTCGGCGACAAGGACTTCTCGGCGCTGATCGCCAAGATGAAGGAAGCCGGCGTTTCCATCATCTATTGGGGCGGCCTGCACACCGAAGCCGGCCTGATCATCCGTCAGGCGGCCGACCAGGGCCTCAAGGCAACGCTGGTTTCCGGCGATGGCATCGTGTCGAACGAACTGGCTTCGATCGCAGGCGACGCAGTTGCGGGCACGCTCAACACGTTCGGCCCGGATCCGCGCCTGATCCCCGCCAACAAGGAACTCGTCGAGAAGTTCCGCGCGCAGGGTTTCGAGCCGGAAGCCTACACGCTCTACTCCTACGCCGCCGTGCAGGCGATCGCGGAAGCAGCGACCGCTGCCAAGTCGAACGACCCGCAGGCAGTTGCCAAGGCGCTGCATGAAAACGGCCCCTTCAAGACCGTTCTCGGCGACCTGTCCTATGACGCCAAGGGCGACCCGACGCTGCCCGGCTACGTCATGTACGAATGGAAGAAGGGCGACGACGGCAAGTACACCTACGTCCAGAAGATGTAAGCTCGTCAGTCTCCAGACTATTTACGGATGCCCGGCGCCTCGCGCCGGGCATTTTCTTTTGCCATCGTCATGTTCAGCGGCGGCCGGTGGAGCCGATGCTTAGCCGGGCAATGATCGTGCATTAACCGGAAAGCCGGCGCTTTTTTGGCTGTTCGGAGGAATGGGGAGGGTCCTTGGCGCAATGATTCCATTTCAATCGGTTTAAATGCGCGTCAATTTCGTTTGCACTGCAGCATTTTCACGCTAATCATTGCGCCGATTTCTCTTCCTTCCGTCGCTGGAGCCCAGTCCTTGGCCATCACGAAGATCCTCGTCGCCAACCGGTCCGAAATCGCCATTCGCGTCTTCCGCGCGGCCAACGAACTCGGGCTCAAAACCGTGGCGATCTGGGCGGAGGAAGACAAATACTCCCTGCATCGCTTCAAGGCCGACGAGAGCTACCAGG
>NZ_RZQA01000429.1:0-5398 GCF_004022915.1 Mesorhizobium sp. M7A.F.Ca.US.006.04.2.1 | reverse complement strand
GTGAAAGACTGCATCTGCGATCCCGCCTGTGTGCTCAACCGCCACCGCCATTGGGTGCATCGCCATTGTCGGCTGGTGGCATGCCGGGGCCGGACACCGTGCCCACCGCCGGATGGCGCAAAAGGTCGCCATACTCGATGCCGTTCCTGGCGGCAGTGCCTGCCTTGAGCTCAAGCACGAAACGCACCGGTACACCAGGCGAAATGACGGCGTCTGATTGCGGCTCGCCGTGCTTGACCGCCCGGATCTTGCCATCCTGGCCGACAAAAATCAGATCAAGCGGCATCGGGGTGTTGTGCATCCAGAAGCCAACCTGCTGCTGGACCTCGAAGACGAACAGCATGCCGTGGTTGTCCGCCATATCCTGGCGATACATCAAGCCAGCCTCGCGCTCCGCGGCGGTGTCGGCGACTTCGATGGAGAAAGAGCGATCACCGCCTTTCGTCACCACGACCAATGGCGCCGGATCGGCCGGAAGGATCATTGCCCGGCTGTCCGCCGAGGTCGGCTTTTCGGAATAGAAGTAACCACCGGCGGCGGCGATGAAGGCAATCGCGCACATCGCGCCCGCGGTCAGCCAGTTCCTGTAAGCCATTCGAGATCCTCGGCCGGAAACGCCTTAGTGCGAGACCGGCAAGGTCCCCATATCGGGGTGAATTTCGGCGGCCATAAGGCCTTTGTCGCCGCGCCCGAAACGAACCAGCACGACCTGTCCGGGCCGAAGCTCGGTGATACCGTAACGGCGCAAGGTCTCCATATGGACGAAGATATCCTCGGTACCCTCGCCGCGGGTGAGAAAACCAAACCCCTTGGTGCGGTTGAACCATTTCACCAAGGCGCGTTCGAGACCGCTCTCCGGCGTCACCGCGACATGGGTGCGCTGCTCCTGCATCTCGGCCGGGTGGACCGCGGTGGTGACATCCATGGAGAGCACACGGAAGGCCTGCAATCCGCGCTCGCCATGCTTGACGAGGCAGACCACACGCGCGCCTTCCAGGGCCGTCTGAAAGCCGTCTCTTCGAAGACATGTCACATGGAGGAGGATGTCGCCCGAGATGCCGTCATCCGGGAGGATGAAACCATAACCCTTGGCCACATCGAACCACTTGATGGCGCCGGCTACTTCGAGCAGATCAGAAGCGTCGCCGCCTTCGTCACGCTGCAATGCGTCGCCAAGGGTTCCGTCCCGCCCCATGAAAGAGGCCTTTTCCCCCATAAGAATGCCCCCTCTTTTCAAGAACACCGCAACTGATTCTTGCCAACAGTTTAACACTGCGGCTTCCGGTGTGTGCAAGACCTGCCGTGCCTTTTTTCACGGTTCATTGGGGCAATACCGGATTTGTTCTTTGCCGGCATTGCGCACCGCCGCACGATTGCCCTTTGACAGGGCCGACCCTATGTTGCGCCGCAACGCAATTTATCGAGGAAATCACATGCGCTATCTGCACACCATGATCCGTGTCGCCGACGTCGATGCCTCGCTCGACTTCTACTGCAATAAGCTCGGCCTCAAGGAAGTGCGCCGCTACGAAAACGAGCAGGGCCGCTTCACGCTGATCTTCCTCGCCGCACCGGAAGACGAGGAGAGCGGCATCAATGAAAAGGCACCGCTGGTCGAACTGACCTACAATTGGGATCCCGAAGACTACAAGGGCGGGCGCAATTTCGGCCACCTCGCTTATGAGGTCGACGACATCTACGCCACCTGCCAGCATCTGATGGACAATGGCGTCACCATCAACCGGCCGCCGCGCGACGGCAACATGGCTTTCGTCAAGTCGCCGGACGGCATCTCGATCGAGCTTTTGCAGAAAGGCCCGGCCAAGGCCAAGGCCGAGCCTTGGGCTTCGATGGCGAACACCGGAAGCTGGTAGCCGATCACGCTGTCTTGAGCGGACAATGCCAGGCTGACGGCCCCGCTACCGTTTGGTTTTTCAGGGGCGGCGCCTATCTGTCTGGCTGAGGCGCCAGGCTTGGGCCGGCGCCCAGCCATGCAAAAGGCGCTTGCCCAGGAGAATTCATGCCGACCAGCCATGCCGACGTCGCCACCGAACATGCCAGCCGCTACCTGCAGCAGTTGTGCAAGCACTGGGCACACAAATTCCCGGTCGAGTTCGATCCCACCCATGGCACCATCGATCTCTCAATGGGCCGTACCGTCATGGCTGCCGATGCCGCAGCGCTGCATGTCACGGTGTCGACTGACGAAGCAGGATCGATCGAGCGCCTGGAAAGCGTTGTCGCCGATCACATCAAGCGCTTTGCTTTCCGCGAAGAACTGACCTTCGACTGGAAACCAACTTCCGCCTAGCCGGCCAACTACTTCTCACCGGCGTGTGCGGCCATCTCCAGCAGCGCCTGCACCGAGCGCCAATTGCGCGCGGTACCCGGCACTTTCAGCGTGCGCGGGATCAGCCCGGCAAACACCGATTTGCCCAGCCCATTCGGTGCGCTGAGGTAGAGCACATCGCCCTTGATCGCGAAGCGTTCGGGGCCGGTGCACTTTTCGGTCAGCCGCGCCACCTCATCGGCGGTCGGCTCGCGTTCCAGCACATAGGCGTGCAGCTTCGTGTGGTCCGCGGCAATTTCCGGATAGGGATTTTCGCGCACCAGCTTCTCGAACCAGGAGAGATCGCGCACCACGATGCGCGAATGGAACCCCCATTTCGTCTCGAAGGCTGCTTCGAGCAGGTTCGCCAGTGCCGCCGCGTCGCCTTTCTTCGCCCGGAACACGGCATTGCCGCTCTGCACGTAGGTGGCGACGTCGGAAAAGCCGAGGCCCTCGAAGAACGACCGCAGCTCCGCCATCTTGACGATGCGGTTGCCGCCGACATTGATGCCCGAAAACAGCGCGACGAAGACTTTTCCCGGATCAATCATTCGATCGCTCATATGATGAACCCGGCCAGTGTCTCGTTGTCGGTGATGTCCTGATACTGGACGCCCTCGGCCTCGAACTTCGCCTTGAGCAGATCGAAATTGCGACGGTCCCTGGTTTCGATGCCGATCAGCACCGAACCAAAATTGCGCGCCGATTTCTTCAGATATTCGAAACGGGCGATGTCGTCGTCGGGTCCGAGCAGTTCGAGGAAATCGCGCAGCGCGCCCGGCCGCTGCGGAAAACGGATGATGAAGTATTTCTTCAAACCCTCGAAGCGCAACGCCCGTTCCTTGACGTCCGGAAGCCGCTCGAAATCGAAATTGCCGCCCGAAACCACGGCGACGATTGTCTTGCCCCTGATCTCCTTCTTGGAGAAATCCTTGAGCGCATCGATCGCCAACGCGCCAGCCGGCTCCAGCACGACGCCTTCGACGTTGAGCATCTCGATCATGGTGGCGCAGAGCCTATTTTCCGGGATTAGCCGCACCGTGTCGGCCGAAAAATCCTTGAGATGACGCAACGGCTCGGGGCCGATCTCGGCCACCGCGGCGCCATCGACGAAATTATCGCCCTTGGCGAGCTTGAGCCGTTTCCCCGCCGCGAGGCTCTCGCGCAGGCTCGGCGCGCCTGCCGGTTCGCAGAAGACGAAGCGTGCTTCCCTGCCCTGATCGGCGAAATAGTGGGTGACGCCCGCGGCAAGTCCGCCACCGCCGACCGGCAGCATGACGATATCGGGCATGCGGGCGCCCGGCATCTGGTCCGCGATCTCGTAGGCGACGGTTGCCTGGCCCTCGATGATGTCCTTGTGATCGAAAGGCGGCACCATATGGGCGCCGGAACTGTCGGTGAATTCCAGGGCAGCGCGATAGCAATCGTCGAAGAAATCGCCGACCAGTCTGATCTCGATGAAATCGCCGCCGAACAGCCTGGTCTTGTCGATCTTCTGCTGCGGCGTCGTCACCGGCATGAACACGACGCCTCGCCTGCCGAAATGGCGGCAGACGAAAGCAAAGCCCTGCGCGTGGTTGCCGGCGGACGCGCAGACGAACAGTTCGGCCTCGTTGCCGGCCGCCAGTGTCTTGCGGAAGAAATTGAAGGCGCCGCGGATCTTGTAGGAGCGGACCGGCGACAGATCCTCGCGCTTCAACAGCACCCGCGCACCGGTCTTTTTCGACAGATAGTCGTTTTCCTGTAGCGGCGTTTCAGGGAAGATCTGGCGGATCGCGGCGGCAGCGGCAGCAACGCGGGAAGAGAAACTGTTCATCGGAAACCACCCCTGGGGAAAATCACCTTGCGTTGCATGCTGTCCGCGGATCTCTATCATTAATCGGGTCGCGAACGTTCGGTTGTTGAGCGCCATGACCAGGTGCGGCGCGAGCCCGCCTATCACATATCCGGCTCCCCAGCGCCATCGTCCATCATTTACGTCCTTCCGGGCGGAAATTTTGCGAAATATTTTCAGCTACTTGCGGGTGCATTCTCATACCCCCTCGCATCGGGCGGTATGAAATCGCTATCTCTGCGGGGATTGGAGGGCCGGCGGCGACGCCGCTCATTGCGCACATCACGCAGCCGTTTCCCGCCATTTTGGCTTTCGCGCAACACTGCGATGGCCGCAGCGGGGCGCCGATCACATTTCGACTCGACAGGACTTAGTTCTGCCGCACTCTGCCTGTCCGGGAGGTATCGTGAGGATAGACAGGCCTTTCGGCCGGAGTTGGAAATTCAGGCGTGCCTTTGAAGAAGATTTTTACCGTTGTCCTGGCCTTGTTCGTCGCCGGCTGCGCCGGCCAGCAAACACAGGAATTGCTTGGCAGCGCCATGGTGTCGGCGCCGGTGACGGAGATCGCCGGCAACCACTCGATCTTCATCGCCACGACGCGCAAGAAATCCGACGATCCCAACAAGGTTTTCGACGGCGAACGGTCGGCGACGCTGAACTATGCCCGCGTCAACGTCACCGTTCCGGGGCTTCACAAGACCGGCCAGATCGAGCGCCGCTCGCGCGGCAAGTCGGACGACCCGGCCAAATATTTCATGGCTTCCGAGGTCGTCGGCTACGACACGCAGCCGAAATTCTCCAGCGCGCTCAACGCCGACATCGCGGCGCGCGGCGGCCGCGTCATGGTCTTCGTGCATGGCTACAACACCGGCTTCGATGCCGCCGTCTATCGCCTGACCCAGATCGTCCATGATTCCGGCTATCCCGGCACGCCAGTGCTGTTTTCCTGGGCATCGGGCGCCAGGACCACCGACTATGTCTATGACAAGGAAAGCGCCAGCGCTGCCCGCGACCAGTTGGAGGTGACGCTCAGGATGCTGGAGCAGTCCGGCGCGCGGCGCATCGACATCGTCGCACATTCGCTCGGAACCTGGGTCACCATGGAAACGCTGCGCCAGATGGCCATCACCGGCGATCGCGATCTCGGCGGTAAGCTCGGCGACGTGGTGCTGGCCTCGCCCGACATCGATGTCGACGTGTTCAAGAGCCAGATGCGGCGCTATGGCAAGCCCGAC
>NZ_RZQA01000428.1:0-5436 GCF_004022915.1 Mesorhizobium sp. M7A.F.Ca.US.006.04.2.1 | reverse complement strand
CCCCATAGGAGTAGCCGCGAGCGGTGAGGCTTTGGCCACCCTTCGCCTGGAAGGGCATCCTGCAGCTTTGTTTTGCTTTATACTTCGCGAAAGGCGATTTCGGCCTCAGTCATCCGCCCGACATTGTTGCTGATTAAAATTATGGCAGCACGTGCCAACTGCCATGATTTCGCCGCATGCCTGACATTTTACCTGTCTTCTCAAACCGTTAGGTGATCACGGCAGATTTCGGAACGTCGCCATCTTTTGTTCGCTCTAAGGGAACTGAAGGGGTACACGGCCATTGTTTTGCGACGTATCAACCGGTACGAATAAAATGATGCAGTGCACAATAAACAGCGTGGCGGAGTAACTGGGGTGACCCTTCTGCAAATCTACTGGCGAGCTCTCGGTTATCTGGCCGCGGACAGGAAACGCGTTGCGTTGATCTGTTCGGCCAACGTGGCTCTCGCCATCGTAGCGCTTCTCGAGCCGATTATGTTCGGTCGCGTCATCGGCGCCATCTCCGAGCGTGGCTCTGTCTTCACCACGCTGGTCATGTGGGCCGGTCTCGGCGCCTTCAACATCGTTGCCTTCGTCATGGTGGCGCGCGGCGCTGACCGTTTCGCCCATGCTCGGCGCAGCGAAGTGCTTTGCGAGTCGTTCGAGCGCGTGATCACCATGCCGCTCGCCTGGCACCATCAGCACGGCACCTCCAATGCGCTGCACACGATGCTGCGCGCCGTCGAAACCCTGTTCAGCCTTTGGCTCGAATTCATGCGCCAGCATCTGTCCACGGCTGTCGCCCTCGTGCTGCTGGTCCCGACCGCGATCAGCATGGACCTGCGCATGTCGCTGGTGCTGCTTGGCCTCGGGCTGCTCTATGTCGGCATCGGCCGGATGGTCATGCGCCGCACCAAGGCGGGCCAGGCCGCGGTCGAGCGCCACTACCACAAGGTGTTCGCGCATGTGACCGACTCGGTCAGCAACGTTGCGGTGCTGCAGAGCTACAATCGCCTCGGCCACGAGGCCGATACGCTGCGCCGCTACGTCAAGAACCTGCTCGACGCGCAGAACCCTGTGCTCGACTGGTGGGCGCTGGCCAATGCCTTGCACCGTCTGTCATCGGCAATCTCGATGCTGATCGTGTTGTCGATCGGCTCCTATCTCGTGACTCATGGTCAGTTGGGTGTCGGCGACGTCATTGCCTTCACCGGTTTTGCCACGATGCTGATCGCTCGCCTCGACCAGATGTCGGCTTTCGCCAACCAGATTTCCGAGGCCCGTGCCAAGCTCGAGGATTTCTACCATCTCGAGGACTCCGCGGCTGATTCCGCCGAGCCGGACGGCTTGCGCGATCTTTCCAACGTCACCGGCCATGTGCGCTTCGAGAATGTCGGCTTTGAATTCGCCAATTCCGGCCAAGGCATCGACGACGTGTCCTTCGAGGTGCAGGCGGGCCAGACCGTCGCCATCGTGGGCCCGACGGGTGCCGGCAAGACCACGCTCATCAACCTGCTGCAGCGTGTCTTCTCGCCGTCCCATGGCCGTATACTGATCGACGGCATCGACACCCGCACCGTGACCCGCAAGTCGGTGCGCCATTCGATCGCCACGGTGTTCCAGGATGCCGGCCTGCTCAACCGCTCGATCGAGGACAACATCCGTGTCGGCCGCGCCGATGCAAGCAATGACGAGATCCATGCCGCCGCCAATGCGGCTGCCGCACAGGACTTTATCCTGTCCAAGAGCAATGGCTACGACACGGTGGTTGGCGAACGTGGCGGCCAGCTGTCGGGCGGCGAACGTCAGCGCATCGCCATTGCCCGTGCCGTGCTGAAGGACGCACCGATCCTGGTGCTCGACGAGGCGACCAGCGCGCTCGACGTCGAGACCGAGGACCGCGTCAAGGAAGCGATCGACGAACTGCGCCGCGACCGCACCACCTTCATCATCGCCCACCGCCTGACCACCGTTCGCGACGCCGATCTGGTCGTGTTCATGGACAAGGGCAGGGTGGTCGAGATGGGCGGCTTCACCGAGCTGTCGCTGCGCAATGGGCGCTTTGCCAGCCTGCTGCGCGCTGGCGGCCTGCTCAACGACGAGGAGGTCCGCCGCCTCAGCCGCACCGTGCTGCAACAGCAGGAAGCGGCCGCCTGATCAGGCACGTCTCTGCCTTCTCCCACAGGGGAGAAGGCAAAGCGCTGCAGCCCTGCGACACCACCGCTCGATTGCCCCGAACGCCGCGGCGGTTTATGTAGAACCGTATGAGCGACACGACTTCACGCCTGACGAGCTGGATGGATCTCGCCAACCCGACGCGCTTCGTCGGGTTGGCGGACAAGGTCGTGCCGTGGCTGGCCACGATCGCCGCACTGATCCTCGCCGTCGGGCTCTATATGAGCTTCGCCGCGCCTGAGGATTTCCAGCAAGGCATCACCGTCCGCATCATGTACATCCACGTGCCTTTCGCCTGGCTGGCCATGATGTGCTACACGCTGATGGCGGTCTCGGCGCTCGGCACGCTCGTCTGGCGGCATCCGCTGGCCGATGTCGCGCTGAAATCAGCCGCACCCATCGGTGCGGTCTTCACCGCGCTGGCGCTGATCACCGGTTCGATCTGGGGCAAGCCGATGTGGGGCACTTGGTGGGTCTGGGATGCGCGGCTGACTTCGGTCTTCGTGCTGTTCCTGATGTATCTCGGCATCATCGCGCTGACCCGTGCGCTCGACGATGCCAGCCGCGCCGCCTGGGCCGCCGCCATCATCACGCTGGTCGGCTTCATCAACATCCCGATCATCAAATTCTCGGTCGACTGGTGGAACACGCTGCATCAGCCGGCCTCGGTGTTCCGCATGGGCGGCTCCACCATCGACCCCAGCCTGCTGTGGCCGCTTCTGGTGATGGCGCTCGGCTTCACCGTGCTGTTCTTCGCGCTGCACCTGATGGCGATGCGCACCGAAATCCGCCGTCGCCGGGTGATTGCCATGCGCAGGGTCGCGGCACGGCAGGCGGAGCGCTCTCCCCCTTCTCCCCTTGTGTGAGAAGGCAAGACGCTTCTTAGTTCACCCCATCCTTCCGCGCGCCGCCACAGGCAGCGTTTCCAGCACTTTGTCGCCGTCGACCAGGTTGACCTCGTTGAACAAGTTTGTGACGACGCAGCAATGGTCGGGCACGACACGCACGCGCTCGCCGATGCGCAATTTGCCGTCACCCGAAAGCGTGACGGTGCCGTGCTCCTCGCTCAGGCCCGTCACCCGCGCTCCCGGCACGCCGGGCAACTCGCCGAAATCGGCGAGACCCAGCGTGTCGCTGGACAGCGCCTTGCTGCCGGCATCGAGTATAGCGCGCGTCGCGGTGGGATGGCTGACCACCGTCGACAGCACCGTCAGCGCGCAATCGTCGAGCGTGCCGACGCCTTTGGCGACCTGATAGCGGTCGAGATAGATGTAGGTGCCTGGACGATACTCCGTGACAACAGATGTATCGCTGGAGCGCCACATATCCGGCGTGCCGCCGCTGGAGATGCGTTCGCAGGCGAGGCCCGATGCGGCCAGCGCCTGCTTGGCGTCGGCGAGCCAGGCTTCGGCCTCCGCTGCCTTCCCGGCGGCCGGGTAGGTCATCAGTCCTCCGAAGGCGAGGCCACCGGCTCTGTCGATCTGTCTTGCCAGCGCAACCGCTTCATCGGCCGACTGCACGCCGCAGCGTCCCATGCCGGTGTCGCATTCGACCAGCACCGGTAGACGATGACCGGCATCGGTGAAGGTGGCTGCCAGCCCTTCGAGCGTCTCCATGCTGTCCGCTGTCACCGACAGGGTGACGCGCCCGTGCAGCGCCAGAAGCCGCTCCAGCTTGGCGCGCCCAAGGATGTTGTAGGGAAGAAAAATATCGGCCAGCCCGGCATCGGCCATCACCTCGGCCTCGCCGATCTTCTGGCAGGTGATGCCGACGGCGCCGGCCGCCACCTGCTTCTTCGCCCAATAGGGCAATTTGTGCGTCTTGATATGCGGCCTGAGCTTCAGCCCATTCCTGTCGGCATGCGCCTGGGCGCGGGCAATATTGGCTTCGGCGCGCGCGGCGTCGATGAGAATCGACGGCGTATCGAGGTCGTGGACGGTCGGCATCATCTTTCACCCCATGAGGAATCCGCGGGATTTATGGCCCTGAAAATCCGCGATGTCACGCGGCCAGCGAAGCGGATCTGTGGTCCATGCGCCTAAGCGCAAGGCCGGGCAGGCGGCGAGATGGATCGACACCGCATCGACGTTCGGCTATGCGATTTGCCAGACAAATCGATACGAAGGGATCATGATCATGAAGCGCTCCGCCATCAACGACATCATCCGCGAAGCCGACGCTTTCATCCGCTCGTTCGGCTACATCATGCCGCCCTTCGCCTATTGGTCGCCGCAGGAGGCGAAGGCGCGCCAGGCCGACTCCGCGGCCGTGTTTACCTCGCGGCTCGGCTGGGACATCACCGATTACGGTCAGGAGAAGTTCAAGGAGCTCGGCCTGTTCCTGTTCACCGTTCGCAACGGCCGCTACGAGGACATGAAGAAGGGCATGGGCATGCTCTATGCCGAGAAAATCATGATCTCGCGCAAGGACCAGCTGTCGCCGATGCATCGCCACAACATCAAGGCCGAGGACATCATCAACCGTGGCGGCGGCAAGCTGGTGCTGGAACTGTTCATGCATGACCGCGACGGCGGCATCGATCCCAAGGCCGAGGTTTCGGTGCCGGTCGACGGAACCATCCACAGGCTGCCTGCGGGCGGGCTCCTGAAGCTCGACCCGGGCCAAAGCGTCACGCTGCTGCCCGGCGTCTGGCATGCCTTTTGGGCCGAGGGCAAGGATGTGCTGATCGGCGAGGTCTCGACCGTCAACGACGATCTCACCGACAATGTGTTTCGCGAACCGATCGGCCGTTTTTCCAACATCGACGAAGACGTTGCCCCGATCCATCTGCTGGTGTCCGACTACGAGAAGTGGCTGGGGTAAGGGGCCGCTCCACGCCCTCGGCGACGCCAGTCACACGACCGTGTGACTAGTCACACGGTCGAAAATGGGTAGGCCGTAGCGCCTACCTACTGCGATCCTTGTTCGACCGATCCTGCCGCTTCGTCCTTGAAGACGACCTTTGTGCCTTTTTGCACTTCAGAGGCGAGGTCTTCGGCATCCCAGTTGGTCAGCCTGATGCAACCATGCGAGAAGGTCTTTCCGATCTTGCCTGGGTCCGGCGTTCCGTGAATGCCGTAGCTATCGATGGACAAGTCGATCCAGACCGATCCCACCGGATTGTTTGGCCCGGCAGCGATCGTGAAGGGGCGCTTGGTCTTCACCCCCTTGAAGGCAAACTCGGGATCGTAATGATAGGTTGGGTGGTGCACCACGCGTTTGACCTCCGCCTGGCCACTCGGCGCGGGCTTCTCCTGGCTTCCGATCGAGGCGGGGTAC
>NZ_RZQA01000427.1:0-5440 GCF_004022915.1 Mesorhizobium sp. M7A.F.Ca.US.006.04.2.1 | reverse complement strand
CTCTACCACACGCGCTTCGGCGTGCATCTGCTGGCCACCGGGGGCCAGGCCGAAAGTGCCGGCGCGCTCGGCATCCGCACCAACCGGGTCAAGATCGCCGCCTATACGATTTCCGGTCTCTGCGCCGGCATCGCGGCCATTCTCCTGGTCGCCCGCATCGGCTCGGCCGAACCGCAGATCAACACCAGCCTGCTCTTGAATTCGGTGGCGGCGGTGGTGCTGGGCGGCGTCAGCCTGTTCGGCGGCCGCGCCAGCATTCTTGGGCCCGCCATCGGCGCGCTGATGCTCACGGCACTCGTCAATGGCCTGACCTTGCTCAATGTGTCGGCTTTCTACCAACCGCTTGCCGTGGGAGCCATCGTGGTGCTGGCGGCGCTGATCATGCGGTATCAGAAATGAGCGCTCCCCATCACATCCCCGCCGCTGAGGCGATCATCGCCTGCGAAGGGCTGAGCAAGCATTTCGGCGGCATCCGCGCCTTCACCGACGTCGCCTTCCAGGCCCGCCGCGGCGAGGTCACCGCCGTGATCGGCGACAATGGCGCCGGCAAGTCGACGCTGGTCCGCAGCCTGGTCGGCGTGCATCAGCCCGACGCCGGCAATCTGTTCTTCGACGGCCGGGCGCGGCCCTTCGCCAATCCCGACGAGGCGCGCAAGGCCGGCATCGAGACCGTGCACCAGAACCTGGCGCTGATCGACGAACTGACGGTCGCACAGAACCTGTTCCTCAACCGCGAGATCGTGCGCCGCATCGGTCCCTTCGCTTTCCTCGACCGCAAGGCGATGAAACGCGAGGCCCGTTCCATGCTGTCGCGCCTGTCGATCAACGTGCCGTCGATCAACCAGCGTGTGCGGCGCCTGTCGGGCGGCCAGCGGCAGGCGATCTCGATCTGCCGCGCTGTCGGCTCCGGCGCCAAGCTGGTGGTGATGGACGAACCGACGGCAGCGCTTGGCGTGCAGGAGACGGCCAATGTCGAGGCGCTGATCCGGCGCCTGCGCGAGCAGTCGGTCTCAGTCATCCTGGTCAGCCACAATTTCGATCAGGTCCGCCGCCTGTCCGACCAGATCTGGGTGATGCGGGCGGGAAAGATGGCGGCGACTGTGCGCGCCTCGGAGACATCAGGCAACGAGCTCGTCGCGCTGGTCACCGGCGCGGCATAGTCCTGCAGCATCAGACTTGAAATCAAAGGGAGTTTGCCGGTGGCACCAATTCGTGTCGGACTTATAGGTCTTGGAGAGGTCGCCCAGTCGATCCATCTGCCGGTGCTGAGCGATCAGCGCGAGCGCTGGGTGATCGCGGGCGTGTACGACGTGTCGCCCAGCCTGGTGGCGCTGTGCACCTCGCAACACCCGACGGCAAGAACCTTCGAGACGGCCGAGGCGCTAATAGCGTCACCCGACATCGACGCGGTGTTCGTGCTGTCATCCGACGACACCCACAGCCGCTTCGTGCACGCGGCGATTGCTGCCAACAAACATATCCTGCTGGAAAAGCCTGCCTGTCTGACGGTGCGCGAGATCGACGATCTGCTGGCGCTGATGCCGAGTTACGACAAGACCCTGTTCGTCGGCTATATGCGCCGCTACGCGCCGGCCTATCTGGCCGCCAGGGACGAGCTGCCGGCCTTCGCCGACATCACCCATGTCCGCATCTTCGACCTGATCTCGGAGGGCCGGCATTTCCTCAAGAAGAGCCAGAACGTCCTCTATCCCAACGACATAGACCCGGCCCTGCTGGCGCGTGGCGCCAAGGAGCGCGACGCGCTGATCCGCGAAGTCGTCGGTGCCGACGCGCCGGCCGACCTGGTGCGCGCCTATCGCGGGCTGACGGCGCTTTCCTCGCACCACATTTCAGCGATGCGCGGGCTGATCGGCGAGCCGGCGCGCGTGCTGGCCGCGCACCGCACCAATGGCGGCGCCAACACATCGGTCACCTTCGACTACGGCCATTTCGCTTGTCTCTACGACGCGGTGGTCGACGATCTCGGCCTGTTCGACGCAATGATCGAGGTGCGCTCCAACACCAGGCGCGTGCGCATCATCTACGACACGCCCTACATCCGCAGCCTGCCGACGCGGCTGGAGGTCACCGATGCCGGCCCGCTCGGCCCGGTGACGAAAGCCTTCGGCCCTCTCTACGGCGATGCTTTCTCGAATGAACTCGAGATTTTCCACCGCCACATCGCCGAAGGAACAAAGCCGCTGACCGACCTCGCCGATTCCCGCCGCGACCTGGCGCTGATGGCCGAAATCATCGAGCGTATGAAGGAGAGCGGCCAGCGTTGAGGCGCTCCCTACTGCCCTACTGCCCTACTGCCCTACTGCCCTACTGCCCTACTGCCCTACTGCCCTACTGCCTTATTTCCCGCAGTGATGATCGTTGATCTTGTTCAATGCATTCGCGTCGGGTCCAACGCGATGGTAGGAGCACGCGCCAGCCGCCGTCGTCACCAACTGCTGATCGTAGTAGTGCGGGCCGCCGAACAGGATATCGATGAGATCGCCTTCGGCGGGAACGTAGCGTTCGGAGTGGACCCGGCGGTCGTGATGCCGGTCGCCAGCCAAGGCCGGGGCGCAAAGACTCGCGCCCGTAGCAACCGCGAGAGCTAGGATCGCAACGCATTTCGTGGTCATCGGCACACCCTTCTGGCCATTCCGGAATCGCACCATACATCCAAAACCGCCAGCCGGACAAAAGTTCCGAGAAGACCGCGATAGGCTCTTGCCGAAGCCTGCGGCCTCGCTCATCCATGATGCGTGGGAATGTGGGATCCGTGATGACCGACGCCAGCCTTCACCTCGTCGAAGCGACGATCGACCAACTGCGCCGCGCGCTCGATCACGGCACCGTCACCAGCGTCGAACTGGTCGGGGCGTATCTCAGGCGCATCGCGCATTTCGACCGGCACGGCATCAGCCTCAATGCCGTCCCAGTGCTCAACCCTGACATGTTTGAGCAGGCGGCGGCCTCCGACCAGCGGCGCCGCAACGGCGCCGTGCTCGGACCGCTCGACGGCATCCCCTACACCGCCAAGGACAGCTACAAGGTTGCAGGCCTGACGGTGGCCGCCGGCTCGCCGGCCTTCGAGCATCTCATTGCCAATGAGGATGCCTTCACCATAGCCCGGCTGCGCGCCGGCGGTGCGGTGCTGATCGGGCTGACCAACATGCCGCCAATGGCCAATGGCGGCATGCAGCGCGGCGTCTATGGCCGCGCCGAAAGTCCGTACAATGGCGATTATCTCACCGCCGCCTTCGCATCGGGTTCGTCCAATGGCTCCGGCACGGCGACAGCGGCCAGCTTCTGCGCCTTCGGGCTTGGCGAGGAAACCTGGTCGTCCGGCCGCGCGCCGGCCACCAACAATGCGCTGGTCGCCTACACGCCGTCGCGCGGCGTCATTTCTGTGCGCGGCAACTGGCCCCTGGTGCCGACCATGGATGTCGTCGTGCCGCATACGCGCAGCGTGCCCGACATGCTCGAACTGCTCGATGTGATCGTCGCCGACGATCCCGAGGCGCGAGGCGATTTCTGGCGCGCGCAGCCTTGGGTCAAGCTGCCGAAAAGCTCCGATGTGCGGCCGCCCCGTTATACCGATCTCGCACTGGCGGGGTCGTTGAAAGGCAAGCGCCTGGGCGTGCCCAGAATGTATATCGGCCGCGACAGCGAGGCCGATGCGCCGATCGAAACCCGCGCCTCGGTGCTTGCCCTGTGGGAGCAGGCAGCGGCCGATCTCAAGCGGCTTGGCGCCGAGGTGATCGAGGTCGATTTCCCCGTCGTCTCCAACTACGAGCGCGACCGCCCCGGGGCGCGCACCATGGTCGAGCGCGGGCTGGTGCCGCAGGACTTCGCCGAGCGCGAACTCTGGGATCTCAGCATCTGGGGCTGGGACGACTTTTTGCGCGCCAATGCCGACCCGGCCGTGCCCGATCTCGTCTCCGTCGACGGCCCAAAGATCTTCCCGCAGCCGCCCGGCACGCTGCCCGACCGCTATGAGGGCGGCTTCGATCTGAGAGAATATGTGGAACGGGCCCGGTTCGGCGTCACGCCGTTCGCAGACATTCCAACGCTGGAAGACGGACTGAAGGGCCTCGAAGCAACAAGGCGGATCGATTTCGAGGTCTGGCTGGACGGCCAAGACATCGACGCCGTGGTGCTGCCCGCCGCCGCCGATGTCGGACCGGCCGATGCAGACATCGACGAGGCATCCGCCGTCCTTGCCTGGCGCAATGGCACCTGGGTCGCCAACGGCAATCTGGTCTGGCGCCATCTCGGCATCCCCACCGTCACCGTGCCGATGGGAACCATGGCCGATATCGGCATGCCGGTCGGCCTGACTTTCGCCGGCAAGGCCTATGATGACGAAAGGCTGCTGCGCATGGCCGGCGACTACGAACTGTCGACCCGGCGCCGCACCCTGCCCCCACGCACGCCGGAACTGACTGAAGATGTATTTTCCCGCCGGCCCACGCAAACCGGTAACGGCAAGGCACCTCCGCTCGTCATCGCGCTTGCCGCCGAGACGCGCACGACCGGCGATCAGGACGAGATCACCATCACCCTCGACCTGCCGATCGACGCCGAGGCGGAAAACGCCAGCGTCAAGGTGCATGTCAACGGCGAGCCTGTCGCCATGCAGCGAAGCGGAGCGCGCTGCTGTGGACAGGCATTGGTTCCGGCCGCAGAGCACCAGCGGTTCCACAGCGTCTGGCGTGGCTCGTATGGCTCGATCGTGACGGCTATTGTGCGGCTGGAGGATGGGCGCAGCGCCGGCGCCTATCTGGTTACGGGCGGGATTGGATGAACGCCAGCAGCTAGGAAGGCAGCGAAGTCAGCCATTCTTCCCAAAATTCCTGCTGCATATGGACGAAAACCGGAACCACGTCGACGCCATCATCAAATATGTCGACCAGATCGCTCTCTTGCGGAAATTGCCCCGTCTTCACCTTGCAGGCTATCAATCCGCGACTTTTCTCCATCACGGTATTTTCCGGATAAACATTGGCGCTTGCTCCGTAACAGAAGGGTAGCAGGCCATCGACTTCGAGTGCCTGACGGATTTGGAACAGAGCCTCGAAAAAGTCTTCCTCTTCTGCCTCGATCACCTTGTCCCGATAACTGCATTTCAGATTGCAGGCAGCGCCGTTCACGTGCAGCGTGAACACGGCTTGCTCGTCGTCACCAACGGAACCTGCTCCGATCAGAAAAACAGTACGCTGATGGTCCATCTCATCCCCCTCGCCATGTGACGGGATGGTAGTACGACAACGGCCGCTTTCCAGCATGGCAGGGATTGGGACGCGGCCGCACTCCCTGCCGTCGTCATCCGCTGGCCGGGCGTCCCGCCGCAAAGGCAAGGTCCCGCCGAATGACATCCCGCTTGTCTTGCGACAGACCGGCAAGCAGCTTTTCATCGAGGCAGCCTGCTCGGATGAGATGAGTG
>NZ_RZQA01000426.1:0-5443 GCF_004022915.1 Mesorhizobium sp. M7A.F.Ca.US.006.04.2.1 | reverse complement strand
GTCGGAAACACTCGAGCATGCGGCGCTGACCGACGGCCTGACCGGCATGCAGAACCGGCGCTATTTCGATGATGCGCTGAAGGAGTATCTCGAGGAGTTCCGGCGCATCGAAAAGCCTGTCGGGCTGATGATCCTCGATCTCGACCATTTCAAGCAGGTCAACGACACCCATGGCCATGACGTCGGCGACGAGGTGCTCAAGGCGGTCGCGAGCTGTCTCAAGGATATGACGCGCTACCACGATGTGGTGGCGCGATTGGGCGGCGAGGAGTTCGCCGTGGTCACGCCCAACATGGACGCCGAGCTTCTGGGCAAGTTTGCCGAGCGCATCCGCAAGGCGATCGCCAACATGTCGGTGCTGTCGGGCAATGTCCGCCTCAAGATCACCACCAGCGTCGGGCTAGCCGTCTGGGACCGCAAGGAAACAGCGGAAGAGTTCTATCGCCGCGCCGACCGCCAGCTTTACGAGGCGAAGAGGCAAGGCCGCAACCGCGTCTGCGCCTAAAATCCCGTCCCTGAATTCGTGAGGCTGGCCGTCTGGCGCCGTTTTCTGTGCTTCCGATCCTCACGGACTCAAATGTCCGCTCCGCTTCGGTTCTCGAAAACAGCACCACCCGACTCAGCCTGACGAATTCCCTGACGGGATTTACCCAAGCGGTCCAGGCAGGGCGCGAGCTTAGCGCGGCTTCTCAATCGGCCGGCAGAACAGCCGGGTCGCAAGCTCAATCGTTTTGCGGGCGCAGGCCGAAGGTTGCGGGCTTGAGGCCGTAGCGCATGTCGAAATCGTCGTCCGATGGCGGGCGTGCGGCGGGTGGCTTGCGGTAGTCGGGGTCGCCGGCCTGGCGGCCTGAATCCACGACCTCGGCGAAGGCCATCGCCTGCTGCGTCGATTTCGGCACGTTGCGCAATCGTTCCACGATCGCCACCAGATCGACATCGTCGCCCGGCTTCGACGTGGCCTCTTCGCGTTTGGCGGTGCCGGGAAGCAGGTGGCTCGGCAGTTTTTCGAACTTCAGCCGCATGGTCGTCGCCACGCCTTCGCCGAAGGCGATGGCTTCGCGCTGGCCCATCGAGGACAGAAAGGCAAGCGTCGAGGCAGAAGAGTCGGCAATCGCCGAGCGGATGATCGCCTGGTCCTGCTCATTGGCAAGCCGCATGGCGAAGAAGGTCGAGCATTGCGACAGGATGGTCGGGTCGAGCTCGCCGGGGCGCTGGGTGACGACGCCGAGATAGCAGCCATATTTGCGGCCTTCCTTGGCAATGCGCGACAGCGCATGCCTGGTCGGCGCGAATCCGAGACGCGGGTCGGCCGGCATATAGCGGTGCGCCTCTTCGCACAAAAACAGAAGCTGCAGCTTGCCTTCGCTCCACAGAGCGAGATCGAAGGCCAGGCGCGCCAGCACCGAACAGACGGAATTGACCACTTCGGACGGCATGCCGGCCATCTCGAAGCAGGTCACGGGACGGCCATGATGCGGCACGCGGAAGATGTTGCCGATCGTCTCGTGGATGGTGTCCTCGATCAGGCGCGAGTTGAACATGAAGCGATAACGTGGATCGGCCGCCGCCGATTCGATGCGCGTCTTCAGCGATTTGAGCGTCGGGCGATCGGTCTTGCTTTCGAGCATGCCCATGCGCTCATCGATCTGCTTGAGCAGGTCGGCGATGCGGTAAGGCACTGGCGTATCGGCGGTCAGCGCATCGCTGCCGCGCCTGATATAGGAGCCCGAATTCGGGTTGCGGTAGAGATTCTTGGCGGCCGGGATCAGGTCGCGCAAGGCATCGATTTCTTCCGGCTCGGTCTCGCGGCCCCGGAACAGCACCTCGGCGAATTCCTCCAGCGTGAACATCCAGAACGGAAGATCCAAGGTTTTGGAATCGACCCTGACGCAGTATTCGGGCAGCGATGCCGCGAACTCGTTGTGCGGGTCGAGGATCAGGATGCGCAGATCCGGCCGTGCCGCGATCGACTTGCGCAGCAGCAGCGAAACGGCGGTGGATTTGCCGACGCCGGTCGTGCCGACAATGGCGAAGTGACGCGCCAGCGTATCGTCGATAGCGATGTTGGCGGCGATCGTCTCGTCCTGCGCGAGCGTGCCGATCGTGATCGAATGACGCCCGGCAAGGTCATAGACCGCCTGCAGGTCGCGGGTGCGGATGCGATGCGCAACGGCGCCGATATGCGGATAGGTGGTGATGCCGCGGTCGAAGACCGGTCTGGCGCCGGGCTCCGCACCGTCACGGACTTCGCCGATCAGCTCGATGCTGACCTCGATGGCGTTCTGGCCCTCATTGCTCCAGGCGCGGTCCGACTTGCCGATCGCGTAGACAAGGCCGACGGTTCGCGTCGATCCGAGATTGATGGAAATCATCTTCCCGACTGTCCACAGGCCGGTCACCGCGCCGTCGGCATCGTCCGCATAGGCGCTGATGGTGGCGCGAGCGCCGTCGCATTGCACGACATTGCCGAGGATGCGCTTGTCGTTCTGCTCGGTCTGGCGGCGCTCCTGCGAGGTCGGTTCCCCCACGGAGGCTTCGCGTTCGACATACATGGACAGGCCAATCCCCATTTCCCTGGAGAGTCGATCCTACCCGAATGGGGTTAAGGCCCGATGAGGTCGGATGGTGTAGAGAGCATTAAGGGGCCTGTGAAAATTGTCGCAAGGCGGCTCTTCTCCGGCGTCAATATTTCGCTATAATAGACATATGGATGATATAGCGAACGAAATTTCCTCGACGATAGGCCGCAGGATACACGCCGAAAGGGTCATGCGTGACTGGTCCCTGGCCGAACTGGCGGAGCATTCCGGCGTCTCGAAGGCGATGCTCAGCACGATCGAGCGAGGCAAGACCAGCCCGACGGCGGCGCTTCTGGTGCGCATCGCGTCGGCCTTCGGCATGACGCTGTCGACCTTGATCGCGCGCGCCGAGCTGCAGGGCGGCGGGCTGCTGCGCGAGGCCGACCAGCCGGTATGGCGCGATCCCGATACCGGCTATGTCAGGCGGCATCTTTCGCCGGCTGGCGATATGCCGCTGGAACTGATCAAGGTGCATCTGCCGGCGGGCGCCAGGGTCAGTTTTCCGGCTGCTTCATACGCCTTCATCAAGCAGCAGATATGGCTGATTTCCGGGCGGCTCGAATTCATCGAAGGCGATATGGCGCACAAGCTCGAGCCCGGCGACTGCCTGGCGCTTGGGGCGCCGTCGGACTGCACCTTCCATGCCCTGGAGCCCGGCGCCGACTATCTGGTCGCCCTGGTCAGAGGCTGACACAATGGCAAAGAGACCAAAGCGCTCCCACAATGGGGGGCCGCCTCTCGATGAGTACAAGGGCCCGCCATGGGGCACGGGCGATCCCTATATCTTCCTGGCCTGGCAGGCAGCGCACGCCAAGGCGTGGAAGGCGCCGAGCCACGAGGTCATGCTGTTGCGCATGGACAGAGCCGAGCGGCTTGGCCTGACCTACGAGGAGTACACGCTCGAGATTCTCGAGCGCGGGCGGCACCTCGGGCACGAAGATGCCGACCGCATCAGCGCCATCAAGGCGGCGCGAAAGCGTCGCCGCGCGCGCCATCTGGAGTGACGGCAATGCGCCCGCTTCTATCGCAATCACAGGATATCCCGCACATGAACTCGATCGAGATCGCAACCCTGACCCCGGCTGCCGAGACGCAGGACGGGCTGGCCGAATTGCTGGTCGCAACGGTGGCGGCAGGCGGTTCGGTCAGCTTCATGCATCCGTTGGCGCCGCAGGCGGCGAGGGGTTTCTGGGAGAAATCGCTGGCCGCGGCGGCAAGGGGCGAAAGAGCGGTGCTTGGCGCCTGGGACGGCAAAAACCTGGTCGGCACCGTGACCTTGCTGCTCGACTGTCCGCCCAACCAGCCGCACCGGGCCGAGATCGCCAAGCTGATGACACGCACCGACTACCGGGGCAGGGGCGTGGGAACGCGCCTGATGCGGGCCGCCGAGAGGCTTGCGGTGGAGAAGGGCCGCATGCTGCTGGTTCTGGACACGGCAACCGAGGAGGGCGCCTCACGCCTCTATGAGCGGTTGGGCTTCACGCTGGCCGGTGAGATACCGGACTATGCACTGAAGCCGCATGGCGGGCTGACCGGCACGCTGATCTACTGGAAGCGGATCGGGCAAATCTCGTAACCAATCATGCCGGCGCGGAGAGGCGCGACAGCAACCACTGGCGGAAATCCTGCTCGGCGCCGGTCAGGCGCGCTGTCGACGCCTTGGTCAGAAAATGGCCCGATGTGCTGGAGAGTTCGAAGTCGGAAAGCCTGACCAGCGTCTTGCTGTCGAGCGCCGCATCGACCAGCGGCCGCGAGCCCAAAAGCACGCCGGCGCCGGCCTTGGCCGCTTCCATGGCGGCAACGAAGCTGTCGAAGCGGTGCGATCGCCTGGGATGGCCGGCCAGCCTGGCGGCAGCGAACCATTCCGCCCACATCTCGCGCGCGCCGGCAACCAGAAGCAGCGGCCAGGAGGTCCAGTCTGCGTCGCCGACCAGACCCGGAGCCGCCACCGGCAGAAGCCGCTCGGCGGTCAGCCTGTCGGCTTCGCGGCCGGGGAAGGATCCGTTGCCGAAACGGATATCGAGCACCGAGCCCGGCAGGTCGTAATCGGTAGGGCGATGGATCGTCACCAGGTCGAGCTGGATGCGCGGCAGTGCCTTCGCGAGATCGGGCAGCGCCGGAACCAGCATCAGCAAGGCAAAGGAAATCGGCGCCCGGATGGTCACGGTCTGGACGGCGCGCGGCTCGAACAGTTCCGCGGTGCTGTTGCCGATGGTGGCGAAGGCCGACTGGATGTGGGGGAGATAGGCTGCCCCCTCCGGCGACAGGGCGACGCCGCGCGCCAGCCGCGAAAACAAACGTGTCTTTAGCCGCTCCTCGAGAAAGCGGATGTGTTGGCTGACGGCCGCCTGGGTGAGGCCAAGCTCGGCTGCCGCCGCGGTGAAATTCGACAGCCGCGCCGCAGCCTCGAAACTGCGCAGCCAGTCGAGCGGCGGCAGGGGTGTGGTTCGAGACATTAGTATATCGTGGTCATTGCCCAAAATATGATAATTTGAATTATGCCTCTCGCGCGATCAACATGCAATCGAAACCCTGCGGATCAGCTGCAGGGGACGCAATGGACAGGAACGGATCTCCATGCTCACCCAGGCGCTGATCGGCAACGAAGGTAGAACAATCGAACTTGGCTGGAAGGACGGGTCGCGCAGCCGCTTTCACGCCATGTGGCTGCGCGACAATGCGCTGGACGACAAGACGCGCAGCGCCGGCAATGGCCAACGGCTGATCACCATCCTCGACATTCCCGCCGACACCAGGATCGGCGCGGCATCGGTCAAGGGCGGTGCCCTGGAAGTCAGCTTCGTGCCGGAGCAGAAAACAGTGAGTTTCCCGGCGGCATGGCTGAGCGCCAATGCCTATGATCG
>NZ_RZQA01000425.1:0-5443 GCF_004022915.1 Mesorhizobium sp. M7A.F.Ca.US.006.04.2.1 | reverse complement strand
GCCGAAATGGCACGAAACCCGCCCCTCGAATGGCGATACCAGGCGAATGGCGCTTCGACCCATTCTCTCCAGTCTTGCCTTCTGGACCTACACGCTTGCATTCAGTGCCGCCATGGGCGCCTTCTTCGTGTTCTTTTCGACTGCGCCACGGGTGCTCATGGATCGCGCCGGTTTTTCACAGTTCGGCTTCAGTCTAGCTTTCGCCACCGCGGCGCTGGTGATGATCGTCACCACCCGCTTCGCCAGAAGGTTCATTGCAAGCTGGGGCATCGCCGGCAGTGCCATCAGGGGCATGGCGATGCTGCTGTTCGGCGCGGCGCTATTGGCAGTGGGGCAACTGTTCGCACAGCCGTCCTTCGCGACATTTATCTTGCCGATGTGGGTCGTTGCCGTGGGTATCGTCTTCATCGTCTCAGTCACCGCAAACGGTGCACTCGAGGCGTTTGGCGATGTCGCGGGAACCGCAGTCGCACTCTACTTCTGCATCCAGAGCCTTGTCGTCGGCATCTTCGGCACGTTGTTCGTCGTCCTGCTCGGCGGAGACACGGCGTGGCCGCTGGTCGCCTACTGTTCGGTCATGGCGACGCTCACACTAAGCGCACTGAGGCATTTGCAGAAACGCCAAACCGAATAGACTGGACAGATGAGAAGCCTGGGCGGTTGGCGCAGGCTTCTCATCGTTGTCAGCGCGACGCCGCACACACCTCCCGCACACAGTCGCGCAACCAGCGTTGCGCCGGATCGGCATCGAGGCGCGGATGCCAGAGCATGGAGATAGTGACTTCCGCGGTGGCAACCGGCAGGGGAAAACTGCGCATGCCGGCGCGTGCGCCCTCGGTATGCCGCTCCGGAACGCTGGCGATCAGGTCTGATGTGCGGGCCATGGCAAGGGCTGCCGAGAAACCGGAAACCATGCACACGACGGTCCGCCGCAGCCCGAGCCGGTTCAAAGCCTCGTCGATCGGCCCTTTCTCGCGGCCACGCCGTGAAACGCTGATGTGTCGGCCTGCGGCATAGCGCTCAGGCGTCACCGCGCCCTCGGTCAAGGGATGGCCCGTTCGCACAGCGCCGATGAAGCGGTCGCGAAGCAACGCCTGGATGCGCACCTCCGGGCCGGTCTCGCCAGCGACGCCTATGTCCAGATCGATCGCCGCGTCGCGCAGCGACATGACGTCCCGGTCGGACTTCGGTGCAAAGCGCAGCCGCACGCCGGGCGCATCGGCCTGGATACGGGCAACGAGACGAGGTGCGAACTCTTCGACGAAGCTCTCATTGGTGCGCAGCGTGAAGACCCTGTCCAGGTTCGGGAGATCGAGCAAGGTGGCAGGGCGCAGGATCGCCTCCGCATCCTGGACGACACGGCCTACCTGCTGTCGCAGTTCTTCCGCACGCGGCGTCGCCACAAGGCCTCGACCGGCGCGAACCAGCAGCGGATCGCCCGTCGCCTGGCGCAGTCGCGCCAGCGTGCGGCTCATCGCCGAAGGGCTGAGGCGTAGGCGGCTGGCGGCGCGCGCCACGCTGCCTTCGGTCAGCAGGACGTCGAGAGCGAACAGTAAGTTGAGATCGGGTGATGTCATCGGCAGATCATGACATGATATGGCGCCAAACGCACGAATAAGATGCAAATGCTGCGCCTTCCGCCACATTGGCCAAGGAACTAGATCTCCAGCAGTTCCGGTTGTGGGACTGATGGAAGGAGACCGCCGTGGCAATCGCTGAGCAAAATCCGGACGCGCTGACATCGGCGCCACCACGGATGCAATCCGCCGGCTGGGCGTTGGCAAGCCTGTCGCTCGCCACACTGCTGTCGTCGCTGGGAACCAGCATTGCCAGCGTCGGGCTGCCGTCGCTGATGCAGAATTTCGGCGCGACGTTCCAAGCCGTGCAATGGGTTGTTCTGGCCTATCTCCTCGCCATCACCACACTGATCGTCAGCGTCGGCCGGCTGGCCGACATGTTCGGGCGCCGACCGTTGCTGCTTGGGGGCATCGCGCTGTTCACGTCCGCATCGGTGCTCTGCGGCCTGGCGCCGACACTCTGGCTGCTGATTGCCGCACGCGCCGTGCAGGGACTTGGCGCAGCGCTGATGATGGCGCTGACGCTGGCCTTCGTCGCCGAAACCGTGACCAAAGACAGAATCGGCGGCGCCATGGGCCTGCTCGGCGCCATGTCCGCGATCGGCACGACACTTGGCCCCTCGCTCGGCGGCCTTTTGATCACCGGCTTCGGCTGGCGGGCAATCTTCCTCGTCAATGTCCCGCTGGGAGTGCTCACCTTCGCTCTTGCCTGGCGTGCCCTGCCGGCACGCAATAAAACCGCGCGGCTCGACCGAGGCACGTTCGATGTCGTGGGCACCGCCCTGCTGGCCCTGACGTTGGCCGCCTATGCGCTGGCGATGACGCTGGGCAGAGGCAATTTCGGCACGCTCAACATCGGCCTGCTGATCGCCGCCGGCACCGGCGTTTTTCTTTTCGCCGCCGCGCAGGCGAGAGTGAAAAACCCCTTGATCCGGCTTGCCAGCTTCCGCGATCTTCAGCTGAGTGCCAGTCTCGCCATGAGCCTCGTCGTCGCCACGGTGATGATGGCGACGCTGGTGGTGGCTCCGTTCTACCTGTCGCGCGGGCTCGGGCTGGATGCTGCAATGGTGGGTGCGGTGCTGTCGACCGGCCCGCTCGTCTCGACCTTGTCGGCGTTGGTGGCCGGACGCCTGACCGACCGCTTCGGCGCTCATAGGATGATGGTCGCAGGCCTGCTCAGCCTCACGACAGGCACGTTCCTGCTGTCGCTCGCCGTGACCAGATTCGGCATTGCCGGCTATGTCGTTGCGATCACCGTCACCTGCATCGGCTACGCGCTGTTCCAGACGTCGAACAATGCAGCCGTCATGACCGGCGTTGACGCGGGTCAGCGCGGCGTCGTCTCCGGTCTGCTCAACCTTTCGCGCAATCTCGGGCTCATCACCGGCGCCTCGTTGATGGGCGCTATATTCGCCGTCGCATCGGCCGAAGGGCACGAAGGCATTGGTCTTCTGAGTTCCGAGGCCGCCGCCCGGGGAATGCAGGTCACCTTTCAGACGGCGACGGTGCTGGCGCTGGCTGCGCTGTTCCTCGCACTGCTCTCGGCCCGCGCCACAGGCCGCGCAGAATCCAGGGCTTCGTGACGCGCACACCGCTCAGAGAGTAGAATTTCCAAACAGGCTCAGGCACCTGCCCGCTTGCGGCGTTCATAGAGCATGACCAGCGTTTCCGCCGTCAAGGCAGGCTTTTCCTCGCCTTCGATCTCGACCGTGTTGGCCGCCTTCATCAGATACTGGCCCGGGCCCCTGTCCTCCATGGACAGCAGCGTGATGCGCAGTCTGATGCGGGCGCCGACCCTGACCGGCGCCAGGAAGCGTACTTTGTCGAAGCCATAATTGAAGGCGGCCTGCGTATTCTCGGGCACGATGCCCATGCCGAGCGCCAGCGCGCCGATGATCGACAGCGTCAGATAGCCATGCGCGATCGTCGTGCGGAACGGGCTTTGCCGCCGCGCCCTTTCAGGGTCGACATGAATCCATTGATGGTCGCCGGTGCATTCAGCGAACTGGTCGATGCGGTTCTGGTCGACCGTCGTCCACTCCGACACGCCGAGTTCCAGCCCGGCCATCGTCCTCAACTGCTCGTAGGTAGGCGGCGTTTTAGGCCGTATTTCGTTCATTCCTGGTTTCCCGATCGCTTCCAGAGCCTCCGGACCACGAACTGACGGCCTCTGTCAATTCGCTCTGCGCGAATCCGTTCCGTCGATCTCGGCCGCAATCGAGCCACGCCGCCGGCGCAGTCGCAGGCCAACTCGGGCTTTCCGGGCTTCAGGGCGGCCGGCAGCCATGAACCGGTCCCGGCCACATCCGCTACTTCTTCTCGTAGCCGGCGCGGATTTCCTCCATCGCCTCCTTGATGCGGGTGCGCAGGATGTCGACCGATTCGGCACCGGATTTCTTGACCAGTTCAGCCACTTCGCCGGCATTTTTCAACGCGGCCTCGAAGGACTTTCTGGCAAACTCCGTCTGTTTGGCCATCAGTTCCTGCGGATTGCCCGGCGCCCTGTAGCTTTGCGCCATCTCGGTGACCTCGCGCAGCGTATCCTGCAGCATCTCGCGCTGCCGGGACAACAGCGAGGTGGCGCCGGCGGCACCGGCTCGTGCAGATTTCTCCAGCGCTTCGAGGTTCTTGCGATGATGGGCGAGGATCGCCTCGACATCGACATTCGGCACCTTCAGGTCGCGGCCGAACCTGCCGAACATGTCCATGAAGGAATCGGATTCCGGTTGTTTTGCCATGCTTGTTTGCTCCCCTTTGCCGCGGATGCGGGCACCCTCGGATGGAGAATAACACTCGCGTGCCGTGAGTCCATTCGGACGCGGAGGAATGAGCGCCAGTCTGGCCGCGCATCAATTCACGAGGAACAGCCGCTCGGCCACATAGAGCACGACACCGGCGAGGCCGCCGATGATCATGCCGTTGAAGCGGATGTACTGCAGGTCCCGGCCGATGTTCATCTCGATCAGCCGCGTCAGTTGCGCGAGGTCCCAGCGTTTGACCTGGTCGGCGATGAATGTCGACACGCCGGCCTTCTGGCTCTCCACGAACGACGCCAGCGCCACCACGAACCCCTGGTTCATGTCGGCCCGGATCTGCGCATCGCCGGCAAGATGCCGGCCGACCTCGACGAACATGTTGGCGAGGTGCGCACGGATGACCGAATTCGGCGCCTTGGCATCCTGCTCGATGAACTGGCTGAGGCTTGCCCACATGTCGCCGGCCAATCCCTTGACCTCCGGCCGGCCCAGGAAGTCGCGCTTCAGCTTTTCGGCCCGTTTGGCGTATTGTTTCGATGTCCTCAGCTTATCGATGAAGCCTTGGGCGAAGCTGTCGAATTCGGCGCGCAGCGGGTGGTCGGGATCGGCCCTCACTTCGTCGAGCAGCGAGCCCGCCGAGGCGACGATCTTCTTCAGGAGATAGGCGTCGGCGCGGAACAGGTTGAACAGCGACGGCAGTTCCTCGCGGATTTTTTCGCGCATCGTTGCCAGCGCTTTTTCGTCATTGAGGAACCGCCCGATCACCTTGGTGAATTCGTCGAACAATTTCTGATGGCGGCGATCATCGGTAAGCGCCGAGAGCAGTTCGGCGGCCAGCGGCGCCAGCGGCACCTTTTCGATCTGTTCGAGCATGCGGCTGGTGACGAAGCCGCGCAGGCCGGATTGCTCTATCGCCGCAAGCGTCTGCGGCACCAGCCGCACGATGAAGCGCGACAGGCCGGCGGCGCGCTCCGTATCGGCCAGCCAATCGGCGACCAGCGCCGAAAAATCGACCTCGGCAAGCTTTTCACGCACCGGTTCGGGCGCCAGAAAGTTGACCTCGATGAAGCGGCCGAGATTGTCGGCGATGCGGTTCTGGTTCTCGGGGAT
>NZ_RZQA01000424.1:0-5453 GCF_004022915.1 Mesorhizobium sp. M7A.F.Ca.US.006.04.2.1 | reverse complement strand
ACAGCCGCAATGCGCTGAAGGAGCATCTCGCCGCCAGGGGCGTGCCGAAAGCCGATATCGAGGCCTGCGGACTGGTGCGCCACGGCGACGACATCCCGGTTTCCTATGACTGGTTCCGCGACCGCATCATGTTTCCGATCCCGGATTCCAGGGGGAAGATCATCGCCTTTGGCGGCCGCGCGCTGCAGCCCGATGCGCTGGCCAAATACATGAACTCGCCCGACACCGAGCTCTTCCACAAGGGCAACGTGCTTTATAATTTCGCCCGCGCCCGCAAGGCCTTGGCCAAGGGCGGCACGGTCATCGCCGTCGAAGGCTATATGGATGTCATCGCGCTGGCACAGGCCGGCTTCGAGAATGTCGTGGCGCCGCTCGGCACCGCGCTTACCGAGAACCAGCTCGAGCTGCTGTGGCGCATGGCGCCGGAGCCGATGTTGTGCTTCGACGGCGACAAGGCCGGGTTGAAGGCCGCGTGGCGGGCCGCCGACATGGCGCTGCCGTCGGTGCAGGCCGGCCGCTCGGCGCGTTTCGCGCTGCTGCCGGAAGGCAAGGATCCCGACGATCTGGTCAAGGCCGAAGGACCGGATGCGTTTCGTAGCGTTCTGGCCGAGGCGCGGCCGCTGGTCGATCTTTTATGGATGCGTGAGACGGCGGGCGGCGTCTTCGACACGCCGGAGCGGCGGGCCGAGCTTGAGAAGACGCTGCGCGAACTGACCAGCCGCATCCGCGATGAAAGTCTCCGCTACCATTATCAACAGGAGATGCGCGAGCGCGTGTTGAGCTTCTTCGGCTCGCAGCGCGGCACCAGGCAAAGCGGCCGCCAGGATGGGCGCCCGGGCCAGGGCAAGGCAGCCGCTCCCGGCGGGCAGTTCGCCAAGAGCGGTGGCGGCCGCATTGCGATCACCGAAAGTCTCGGCCAGTCGGCTTTGGTCAAACGCGGCGGCGAGGGGATGTCGGTGCGCGAGGCGACGATCATCGTCGCATTGGTCAACCATCCGGCACTGATCGACGAGAATTTCGCCCATATCGAGTTTCTCGATCTCGCCAACTCCGATCTGAGGCGGCTGCATGCGGCAATCCTCGATGCAATGGCGCATGACATGGCCAATGACCGGCAGGCGGTGATTGCGACGATCGAACGCGCCGGCTGCGCCGAGATCTGGGAGCGGGCCGTCGGGTTGATCCGGCGGATGCGGCAATGGCCGGCGCTGGAGACCGCCGCCCTTGAAGATGCCCGCGATGCTTTCAGCCAGGCGCTGCACTTGCAGCGCAGCGCGCGCACCTTACATAAGGAACTGAAACAGGCGGAAGCGGCGCTCGCCACCGATCCCACAGACGAAAACTACCGGCACCTGATCGAAATTCAGGCGCAATTCCAGGATGTGCAAGCCACGGAAGCGCTGATCGAAGGGTTTGGCGTCTCCTCGGGCAGGGCAGGGCGAGCTTAGTTGGAAGCGAGTGAATTGAGAAAGCGTCGTTGCGCGTCGAAATGGCGCGTAACGGGCTAAGTCGGGTAATTGATTCGCTTTTTTCATGCGAATCATGCGAGAGGCGCTTGACCTTCTGGCAGATTGGCGGAATCAGGACGATTCGAAACGTTAACCCGAACCCGCGTCGACGGGAAATAAGCGATGTGAGGTACTGGTCACTGGACAGGCAGCCCGCCTGCCACAGATATCAGGGTTAATCTGGACTTAATGGATGTCGCCCAAAAAGGGGAAACCCGGTTTTGGGGCAACGACATACACCAAACGAAACGAGTTGATGCAGTTACTGGCCCGGTGAAGCGCGTTTCATAAGCGAGCGCATCCGATTTGACTGGTCCGACAGCTTACGCGGCTTTGAAGTTCGGCCGCTAGGAGAAGATAAAGACTATGGCGACAAAGGAAAAGGAAGAGGTCGAAACCGAACGCGAAGGCGCCACCGATGGCCCTCTGCTCGACCTTTCCGATGATGCTGTCAAGAAGATGATCAAGGCCGCCAAGAAGCGCGGCTATGTCACCATGGACGAGCTGAATTCGGTGCTGCCCTCAGAGGAAGTGACCTCCGAGCAGATCGAGGACACGATGGCGATGCTGTCCGACATGGGCATCAACGTGGTCGAGGACGACGAGCAGGGCGAGGAGCCCGAGGCCGCCGACACCGCGGCCGATGCCGAGGAAGACGCCAACGAGCTGGCTGAGCAGACCGGCACCGCGGTTGCCGCCACCACCACCAAGAAAGAACCGACCGATCGCACCGACGATCCGGTGCGCATGTATCTGCGCGAGATGGGCTCGGTGGAGCTTTTGTCGCGCGAGGGCGAAATTGCCATCGCCAAACGCATCGAGGCCGGTCGCGAGACGATGATCGCGGGTCTGTGCGAAAGCCCGCTGACCTTCCAGGCCATCATCATCTGGCGCGACGAACTCAACGAATCCAAGATCCTGCTGCGTGAGATCATCGATCTCGAAGCCACCTATGCCGGCCCCGAGGCCAAGCAGGCGCCGGTGGTCGAGCGCGTCGAGGAAGCCAAGGTCGAGGACAAGCCGCGCCGTTCGCGCGACGACGAAGACGACATCACCAATGTCGGCGCCGATACGCGTGGGCTGACGGATGACGACGACGAAGACGAGGACGAAGCAAGCCTGTCGCTGGCCGCGATGGAAGCGGAACTCCGCCCGCAGGTGATGGAGACGCTCGACGTTATCGCCGACACCTACAAAAAGCTGCGCAAGCTGCAGGATCAGCAGGTCGAGAACCGTCTGGCCGCGGCCGGCACGCTGTCGCCCAGCCAGGATCGCCGGCTGAAGGAGCTGAAGGACCAGCTGATCAAGGCGGTGAAGTCGCTGTCGCTCAACACGGCGCGCATCGAGGCGCTGGTCGAGCAGCTCTACGACATCAACAAGCGCCTGGTGCAGAACGAAGGCAAGCTGCTCAGGCTCGCCGAAAGCTACGGCGTGCGTCGCGAAGAGTTCCTGAAGGAATATCAGGGTTCCGAGCTCGACCCGAACTGGACGCGCTCGATCGGCAACCTGACCTCGCGCGGCTGGAAGGAATTCACCAAGAACGAGAAGGATGCGATCAAGGACCTGCGCGCCGAGATCCAGAACCTCGCCACCGAAACGGCGATCTCGATCCTGGAATTCCGCAAGATCGTCAACCAGGTGCAGAAGGGCGAGCGCGAAGCGGCGATCGCCAAGAAGGAAATGGTCGAGGCCAATCTGCGCCTCGTCATCTCAATCGCCAAGAAATACACCAATCGCGGCCTGCAGTTCCTCGACCTGATCCAGGAAGGCAATATCGGCCTGATGAAGGCGGTCGACAAATTCGAATACCGCCGTGGTTACAAGTTCTCGACCTACGCGACATGGTGGATCCGGCAGGCGATCACGCGTTCGATCGCCGATCAGGCGCGCACCATCCGCATTCCGGTGCACATGATCGAAACGATCAACAAGATCGTGCGCACCTCGCGCCAGATGCTGCACGAGATCGGCCGCGAGCCGACGCCGGAAGAACTGGCCGAAAAGCTTGCCATGCCGCTCGAAAAGGTACGCAAGGTCTTGAAGATCGCCAAGGAGCCGATCTCGCTCGAAACGCCGGTCGGCGACGAGGAGGATTCGCATCTGGGCGATTTCATCGAGGACAAGATGGCGATCCTGCCGATCGACGCGGCGATCCAGGCCAATCTGCGCGAGACCACCACGCGCGTGCTGGCCTCGCTGACGCCGCGCGAGGAGCGCGTGCTCAGAATGCGCTTCGGTATCGGCATGAACACCGACCACACGCTGGAAGAAGTCGGCCAGCAGTTCTCGGTTACCCGCGAGCGTATCCGCCAGATCGAAGCCAAGGCGCTGCGCAAGCTCAAGCACCCGAGCAGGTCGCGCAAGCTGCGCAGTTTCCTGGATAGCTGAGACTTACCGATGCAAAGAGTTCAAGGGCGCCGATGGCGCCCTTTTTTGTTTGTGGGGCGCACTCTTGCGGGCCGGGCCCTTCGGGAGGATAATTTCGCTGTCGGATGCATTTCTGGGCGATAACCCGGATGCCCGCCCCGGCGAAGCCGCCGTGCTCCGTGGCCCCGGAGGGAGGTGTGCCATGACAAGCTACATCGTGCTGATGAACTGGACGGAGCAGGGTGCCAGAAACGTGCGCGAGTCACCGAAGCGGCTCGACGCCGCCAGAAAGCAGCTGGGAGACATGGGCGGATCGTTCAAGGCGTTCTACCTGACCATGGGCGAATACGACATGGTGGCGATGGTCGAAGCGCCCGACGACGCGGTGCTGGCGCGCTTCTCGCTGATGCTGGCGGCAGCCGGCAATGTCAGGACGCGGACGCTGAAGGCCTTTCCCGAATTGGCCTACCGCGAGATCGTCACCTCGCTCGGATAGAGCCTGTAGCGGAAGGGCCGGACCGGCTGGCCCGATACATTCTCCTTCGCGCGAGCGACCGAGCGACGTCTTGACGGCGCCCGATCGTTCGTGGTCCTTCAAGTTTGCGCTACCAACCAAATGCCGGAACTATGCTGACCGTCTGGTACAATACGCGCTGCCCGGTCTGCGATGCCGGGATCAGCAGGCAGAAGCGGCGGCTGATCGAAGCGGTCAAGGCTGGGCGGATCGAGTTCCGAGACATCAATCTTGAACCGGCAGCGCTAGCCGGATTTGGCGCGTCGCTTGAGGATATCCGCCGCCGGCTGCACGCCACCGATGCCGAGGGCCGACTGCTGGTCGGCGCCGATGTCGCCATCGCGGTATGGAAGGTCACGCCGGGCGAGGGCTGGTTGGCGACGCTGTTCGGCAATCCGGTTGCCTTGCCGCTGACACGCTTTGCCTACGATCGCTTTGCCGATCTTCTCTATGCCTGGAACCGGCGCAAGGGGCGCTGGTAGCCGAATTTATCGGTGGCCGCCGTTCGCAACGAAGCGGCCGAGACTGGAAAATCGAGCCCGCTGGTGCTGCATTCAGATACATCGTAAGATATATCTTGACTCCATCGATTGACTTGCCTAATTAAGATATATCGTACGATACAACTCAAGGAGCAATCAATGCACAAACACAATCATTTCGGGCGCGGTCATTTCGGCGAGCGCATGTTCATGCACATGGCCGGCAAATTCGGTGGCAGAGGGGGCGGCGGCTTTGGCCCGTTCGGCCACGGCGGCCGTGGTGGCGGGCGCGGCGGTCCGGGCGACATGTTCCGCGCCGGACGCATGCTGGCCGACGGCGACCTCAAGCTGATCACGCTGTCGCTGCTGGCCGAAGCGCCGCGTCACGGCTACGACATCATCAAGGCCCTGGAAGAGCGCACCAGCGGCATCTACAGCCCGAGCCCGGGCGTGGTCTACCCGACGCTGACCTTCCTGGAAGAGGCCGGCTATGCCGCCTCCGCCGCCGACGGCAACAAGAAGGTGTTTTCGATCACCGAGGCGGGCCAGGCGCATCTCGCCGACAACCGCGAGATGATCGAC
>NZ_RZQA01000423.1:0-5454 GCF_004022915.1 Mesorhizobium sp. M7A.F.Ca.US.006.04.2.1 | reverse complement strand
ATGTCTGATCGCCGTGTTCACTGGACGCGGAATGCTCGTTCAAGGAACCCGAAAAGCTGTCCAACTCGATATTGTTCGTCATGGCTGAAACCCCTCCGATATTTACCGGATAGAGACAGCGGCCATTTCTACTTTGCAACTGCCCCCTAATCTATTTCATATATTATGATATGCATTGCTCGGCATTTTTTACACGTGGTAAACCGCGACAATATAACCTGATATATGGTGGCCTCCGGAGGCTTCCCTGACGGAGGACTGGCCGGGATTTTTTGGTAAATCAAAGTATAAATCGAATAAAATTTTATATAAAAGGGATGAAGACAGTTGCTGGATATTTATCCACCTTCCTTTCCAATAATTTGAGACAAGATTGGTAGCGTCCACAGTCAAAGGTGGGCGTTATGAAAAAGCAAAAATCGGTTCCGGGAAAAACCGGGCTCCAGATGCTCCTGCTGGCAATCGGGCTTGTCGGCCTGGCGGGGCCGTCATTCGCGAGCGATATCGCCGCACCCGGCAAGCCCCAGGAGAAGGTCCAGACGCCGCCCTGTCTCGGCGGTGTTTCACTGACGAGGCCCCAGCCCTGGCAGCCTGCGGACGCTTACCGGATCGGCATGGTCACCGGCAGCTATAGCCCGGATGTCGACCGCGGGGACGGCTCGTCAACGGCGCGAGATGACGCCGGGATAGATCCGGTGCAGACCGCGTCGATTATTCCAGGGGTCTTCGGATCGGTTGCCTTGTCCATGCGCAATTTTCCCGTCGCGGCGCGCTGGGCGCCTGTCTACCGGGCAATCACCGCTTGTTCGGCAGGCAGCCCCTGCGAGCACAAGAGCACGGCTTTTGCCGGCATGATCGCCGCCGCTCAAGACAAGGGATTCAGCGAAAAGCTGTCCTTCGTCAACAGCAGCGTCAATCGCCTGATCGCCTACAGGAAAGACAGCCTCGTCTACGGCAAGCTCGACTATTGGGCGAAGCCGTCGGAGATTCTCGAGCGGCGAGCCGGCGATTGCGAGGATTTTGCCATCCTCAAGATGACCGCCCTGCTGAGGGCCGGCATTCCGACGCAAAGCATGGCGCTTGTCGTCCTCCAGGATCGCAAGAGAGGCTTCTTTCACGCAGTGCTGTCGGTGAGCACAGGCAGCGGCACCTTCATTCTCGACAGCCTCAGCAACACCGTTATGCGTGACAGCGATCTCCCGGATTACGTCCCGCTCTATTCGTTCAGCACCGACCGGGCCTGGATCCACGGTTCAAGACCGGGCGGCGCCCAGATGGCCGACATCAAGGGCGGTTTCGCAACCGTCGCACCCGGCGAAGGTTTTCAGCCATAGGGTTTCGGCCAGTCCAAGCCATAGGTTCTCGCCAAGGACTGGCGGGCATTCAGCCGCCGAAGACGAACGCCATCAGCAGCTCCGGCTCGAGCACCGGAGCCCGCACCGCATTCAATTGCCCCCGGTAACGACGGTCACCCGCGCCGATGACAAAACCGGTGGCCACCGGCGATTCGCCATTGGCGTCGAGCCGCGTGAAGATGTCGGCCACATTGAGATCCAGCGCCAGCTTGAGGTCGTGCCGTGCGTCATCGCTTGGGGCGATCGGCAATTGGCGTTTGACCAGTTGCTGGAACGGCGCGTTGAACGACAGGATCTTCTTCGAAGAAGCCAGTGCAAAGGCCGGAGACGGGCACGCGACCAGTATGGCGTTGATGGTGTTGATCGATGCAAGCCTTCGCAAGGTCAGGTTTTCGTCCCCCAATCCACGCATGCAGGCCACCCTGATCGCGGATGTCAGATTGCCTGTCTGGGCCTGGCTTTCGGCGATCTCGTCGATGAGCATGCCGATCGTGCACTTCCTGCTTTCGGCCATCTGCTTCAGCGACATCCAGAATGCCCGCTCCAGACGAATGCCGCGCCGTATGCCACCGCGCGCCACGACCCGAAACTCCAGCCCGAAATCCTCGGCGGCGACTGGCGCAAGCAGCCGCTCGCGATCGGAATGATGAGGGCTGGCGCTACCGCTCACTCATCGCCTCCTCGCGCGCCTTGTTGATCGGCTTCAGGAGGTAGTGCAGGATCGTCTTGCGCCCGGTCTTGATGTCGACCGAGCAGATCATTCCGGGGATGATCGAATAGGCCTTGCCGTCTCTTTGAAGCGTCGATTTGTCCGTCGCCACGCGCACCTGATAATAGGGCTCCCCCGTTTTCTGATCGACCAGGCTGTCGGCTGTGATGTTGGAGACCTTGCCCTCGATGCCGCCGAAGATCGAGAAGTCATAGGCGGTGACCTTGATAAGGGCTTCCTGGTCGGGACGGATGAAGGCGACATCCCGCGGCGAGACCCGCGCCTCCACCAGCAACGTTTCGGAGGTTGGCACGATGCCGGCCACGACGGCGCCAGGCTGGACGAAGGCGCCGACCGTGTTCAGCTCCAGCGTGTTGACGATGCCGTCCACGGGAGACCGGATATCGGTGCGCGCGACCTTGTCGGTGGCTCCCCTTATGGTCTCATCCACCACCGAAAGGTCCGCCAGCGCCTGGGTAAGGTCGTCCAGCGCCTCCTGCTGCAATTGCAGGCCGAGTTCCTCGACCTGAAGCTGAGCTTCCGTGATCGACGATCTGATCTTCTTTATCGTTTCGCCGGCAAGGTTCAGCTGGCCGTTGAGTTCGGTCTGCTCGCGCTCTACCCGGAGCTGCTCGGTCCTTGCCATCAGGCCTTTCTTGACCATCGCATCGACCAGTTTTGCCTCCTGGTCGCTGACCGCCAGGTTCTTGGTAAGACGATCGGAATTGGCCTCCGCCTCGGCAAGTTCCTTCTCGCGCTGATCGAGGCGTGACTTGAGCACGGACAGCTTGTTGTCGAAGTTCCCACGCCGGGCGATGAGCAGCTTCTGTTCATTGTCGCAGATTTGCGGAGCGACCGACTGGATGTCCTGCGGGCACGGAAATGGGCCCGAGAGATTGCCGGCCTGTTCGTATTTCAGCCTTGCTATGCGCACTTCCAGCGCGCGCGCCTTGGCCTGCTGCTCGCCAAGGCTGGACGTGTTGAGCGTGTTGTCCAGGCGGATGATGAGATCGTTCTTCTTGACGACCTGGCCGATCGTCACGGCGATTTCCTGAACCACACCGGCCTCGCTCGCCTGGATGATCTGGGTCTTGGAAGCAGGTATGACCTTGCCGTCGCCGCGTGCGATCTCATCGACTTCGGCAAAGGACGCCCAGGCGACAAAAACGACGAAGAGCGCTCCGATGATGAATATGGACGCCGACGCAAACAGCGGCGGCCGATCTTCCCTGGCAAGCATTTCCCACGCCCCAACGCATTGGATGCAGCAATAATTGTTTTGTCAGGCGCTTGTTTTCTGCAACGCCTGTATGACTTGGTCCTTCGGTCCGTCGGCAACGATTTTGCCCTGTTCGATAACGATCAGGCGGTCGGCCAGTTCAAGCATGCTGAACCGATGTGTGGAGACGATCAGCGTGGTGTCGCGGTCAAAGGCGACTTTGAGCTGCTTGATCAACTGGCGTTCGGAAGCAAGATCCATCGAGCCCGACGGCTCGTCCAGAAAGACGATTTTCGGTTTGGTCAGCAGCAGGCGCGCGATCGCCACCGTCTGCCTTTGGCCGCCCGAAAGATTGGTGCCGCGCTCGCCGACATTCATGTCGTAGCCGCGCGGGTGGCGTGAGACGAAATCGTCGACGCCGGCCGCCTTTGCCGCTTCGATGATCTGTTCGTCTGTAGCCTCGGGGCATGCCATCAGGAGGTTTTCCTTGATGGTGCCCGAGAACAGGTCGCCGGCCTGCGCAACGATGCCGACCGCGGCGCGAACCTCGGACGGGTGATACTGGCGAATGTCGATCCCATCCAGCAGCAACTCACCGGAAGTCGGCAGGAAGAGCCGGCCGACCAGCCGACCCATCGTCGTCTTTCCCGATCCTATGCGGCCGATGATGCCGATCCGCTCACCCGGCTTGACCGAGAAATTCAGGCCGGTCAAAACTTCGTTTTCCGAGCCTGGATAGACAAACCCGACATTCCTGAACACCATCGCGCCCTTGCGGATGGGGCGGTTGACGAAGCCCACCGTGTCGGGCCGGTCTTCCGGTTGAGCCATGATCGAATTCACCATCCTCAGCGAGAGCATGGCCTGGCGGAACCGGGACAACGTTATGGCGATCTGGCCGAGCGGCGCCACGGCCCTGCTCGCCAGCATCACCGTTCCTATGATTGCTCCTGTCGAAACATGCCCTTCCGAGAAGGCATAGGCGCCGGCCACGACCAGGGCGACGGTCACCAGCTGCTGTATGGACTGGGTGATGTTGCCCGCCGCCGCCGAAAGCTGCTTGATTTTCTCGGACGTGTTGGCGGCGTTCTTGGAGTGCTCTCCCCATTTCCGCAGCAGATACGCCTCGGCGCGCAGCGACTTGATGGTCTCCAGCGTCGAGATGGATTCGACCAGCAGGGCCTGGCGCTGCGATGCTTCGTTCATCGAGGCGGCGACGCGCTTGCCGATGCGGCGCTGGGTGACCAGGCCGACGATGACGGACATCACGAAGGCCAGCGCCGGTATGATCACCAGCCAGCCGCCTATTGCATAGATCACAAGGAGAAAGACGAAGACGAATGCCGTGTCGATGAACACGCTTATGGTGTTGGAGGTGAAGAACTCCCTGACGAATTCATATTGCGTGATCCTGTTTGCGTATTCACCGGTCGAGCCGGGGCGCGCCGAAAGCGACGAGTTCAGCACTTTTTCGAACAGCAGATAGGATATCCGCAGATCCGCCTTGCGGCCGGCATAGTCGATGAGGGAAGCCCTTGCCGTCTTCAAAAGCAGGTCGAACAGGATGACCGCACCGATGCCGAGAGCCAGGACCCACAGTGTCGATATTGCCTTGTTCGGCAGGATCCTGTCGTAGACGTTCATGGTGAAGATCGGCGAGGCTATGGCCAGCAGATTGATGAACACCGCCGCCAGGACGACTTTCGAGTAGGTGCGCCAGAAAGCGCCCATCGTCCCCGTAAGCCAATGTCTTCGCTCGATCCTGGCCGCCGAGCCGACCGACATGGTCTCGGCGGCATTGGCATAGGTGATCGAAAAGGAAGCGCCGCCGCTGATGTAGCTGGCGGCCAGTTCCAACCGGCCGATCGTGGTGCGGCCGTCTTCCTGGGGCGCGGTGATATACGCATCGCCTTCGCCTAGAGCCAGCAGGGCGACGGGCAATTGGCTGACGCGAAAGACGATGGCCGGCAGGTCGATACGCCCCCTGAGAAAATCGCGATGATTGAACTCGGTGACTTCCAGGCCGATGCGTTCGGCAAGGTGCCTGATGTCGTCGGCCGCAATTCGCGTGTCCGAGAGCGGCACGCCGGCAAACAGCACGGTCTCCGCGCTCGGCCTGCCGAGATATCCGGCAACGGCCGAGAAGCAGGCCTTGAACGCCTCCTTCGGGG
>NZ_RZQA01000422.1:0-5454 GCF_004022915.1 Mesorhizobium sp. M7A.F.Ca.US.006.04.2.1 | reverse complement strand
GAAAAGGAGGAGGCCGGACGCCGTTGCGCAGCGTCATCGAAGCCGAGGCCGGCGAGAATGGTGGCGGCGCGGGATTCGGCTGAGTGCGCGTCAATATCGGCCAGCCGCATATGGATGTCGGCGATGCGGTGCGGATCGGTCGCCGTCTTTTCCTCTTCGAGCAACGCCGTGCGTTCGAGATCGGCCTTGAGCACGATCTCGATCAGCGCATCCTCGGTGCCTGGCGCTTCCTGCGCCACCTGGCCGATGCGGGTGCTCTTCGGCAGGCTGATCGAGCCTGTCTCGGACGGGAAATCGCCGGTAATGGCCTTGAACAGCGTCGTCTTGCCGGTACCGTTGCGGCCGACAAGGCCGGCTTTGGTGCCGGCCGGCAAGGTCAGCGAGGCATGGTCGAGAAGCAGGCGTCCGGCCATGCGGAGCGATAGGTCGTTGATGATCAGCATGGCCGCGCTTTTGCACCGGACATCAACGCTTCGCAAGGCCTTGCGGGCCAGTTGGCCGCACAAGGCCTCGAAACGACGCCCGCGAGGGCGCCGTCAAAGCAGCCGAACAGTGGCTTGCCTGCTCTCAGGCAGTCGCCTTGCGCTTCGTTGCCTTGGCGACAGCGGCCGGCGCTGCTGCCGGCTTGCGGCCCAGTCCCGTCGACTTTGCCAGCGCCGATCGCGTCGCCGAGTAGTTCGGCGCAACCATCGGATAGTCCGGCGGCAAGCCCCATTTGGCCCGATAGTCGTCCGGGCTCAGGCCGTAGTCGGTCCGCAGATGCCGCTTGAGCGACTTGAACTTCTTTCCGTCCTCAAGGCAGATGATGTAGTCGGGAAACACCGACTTCTTCGGATTGACTGCCGGAACCAGGTTTGGAGTTTCCGCGACAACTGCACCAGCGAGCTTGCGAACCGAAGCACTGACGCTGGCAATCAACTCAGGCAGGCCGGAAGCCGGAAGGGGATTGTTGCCTACATAGGCCGAGACAATATCGGCCGTCAGCTCGATAACGGTCTTATCATCGATATTTGACAATTCTTTCACCTTATTTGCGACAAAATCCTCCACCCCAGCGAAGACTTGTGTCGATGTATCTCTTTAACCGCGTCCCCCAACGGACCGCCAAGCCTCATAAAAGAATGAAGAATCGGCCAAAATAGCATTCATGCGAAATCGACGCCGTGCAAATTAGAAAATCTAATACTTGGAACCAGCAGACTTAGCGGCAGGACTTTCGTCCAATATCTCCAGAATACGCTTCCAGCGGGCGCAGCGCGCGAAATCCTTTTGTTCTATCGCCTTTTCGGCCCTCATCGCGGCGTAAAGCGGCGCCTCGGCGCCGAATTCGTCGATCAGCCAATGCGCTTCCTGAATGGCCAGACGCTCATTCTCGTCAAACATGGTTTTCGGCCTCCGAACGTTCCACACCGACCGCGACACAACTGCCGATGACGAGGATGGCTCCGATAATGGCCGTCACCGTCAGCCGTTCGCCGGACAAGGTCAAAAGCAGGGTCGAGGCGATCGGCGTGAGATAGGCGACCACCGCGACCCTGCCGCTGCCTTCAAGCTTCAAGGCGCGCGACCAGAAATAGTAGCCCAAGCCCATCGGACCGGCGCCGAGATAAAGGCCGAGAGCCAGGTCCGCGCCGATGGGCCAGGTGAAACCGTCGCGAGCGCACCACAGAAACGTCAAAGCGACGCCGATCAACGATGAGGGCAGCAACAGGCGATCGGCTGGGGTGGCGACCCGTCCCACCATGATCGAATAGAAGGCCATGCACAGCGCCGACCCGAATGCGGCGAGATATCCGACCAGATCGCCGTCGAACCAGGATTGGTTGCGCCCTCCCGAAATCACCAGCGCGACGCCGATGAAGCCTACCACCGCGGCGAGACCCAACAGTGCCGGACGCCGCGGATTTTCCAAGGCAATGACTGCCGCCGCGACCATCAACGGCCAGGTGTAGGCGACCAGATTGGCCTCGATCACCGGCATCGAAGCGAAGGCGATGTATTGCAGCACCATGGTGCCGACCAGACCGATGAAGCCGACCGCGAGAGAGATGAACGCCGCCCCGGCCGTGACCGGTGCTACTCTTTCCCGGCTCATCAATCGGATGGCCCGGCTCATCAATCGGATGGCGGCGAAGACGAGTGCAGCGCCTGCAAATTGCAGGAACTGGACCTGCGACACCGGGTGGCCGGCCAGCAGGGATTTGCCGATCAGGGCATTGGTGGACCACAACGCCACCGCACCGGCAGCGAAGACCAACGCGGATATCGAGCCGGATCCCTGCCGAAACAATCGGCATGGGATTCTATTTTGCTGTTCGACCATGATCCTGTCCGAAAACCGGTTCCGACTTTTCGGGATCATGGTTCACTACCATGATTCCCTGGCTCCGCCCGGAACCGGAGCATCGACGGCGGCGGGCACGGGATGCTCCGCCTCGAACCGACGGTAGGCCGGGAGCTGGTTGGTCCAGACATCTTCGGCCAGTTCGCTGACCCACTCACGGTCGTGGTCATTGTCGGCGGCGAGATAGAACATTCTGTTGTCGTCGACATAGGGTTTGGCCACCGAGCGCTGGTTGAGCACCAGCGTGACGCGCTCGCCGAACCGGATCGGCGCGGTGCGATGCAGGACGCCCAGGAACTGGCCGAGCGTCGCGTAGTTCATCTTGTGATCGATGCGCATGACACTGTTGCGCGGGATCTCGCGGCCGGATTCGAGAATGGCGCGGCCGGTTTCGGAGTCGTCGCAATAGATTTCGAGGTGGCCGCCGACCAGCGGATTGCTGATCGACAGCGGAATGAGCTCGGTGACCGGAACGCCATCGCAATGCCACTCCACGGCGCCGTCCCTGGGATTCATGAAGGTGACCGTCGAGCCGACGATCGACAGCGGATAGGGCTCCAGCTTGGTGCCCATCATGTCGGACAGCCGCTCCAGGCGCAGCTTGTCATGCAGCAATTCCCTGATCTCGGGGATGAAACGGTCGGCCCCGGTGATGAAGGTCAGATCGAGGTGCTTGTGCACGGCATGGCTGGCCTTGAGCTTCAGGGCAGCCTCCTCGATCGCGGCAAGCAGTGCCGGGTCATAGCCGTGCAGATATTGCGCGACACCGAAACTCGACACTTTCCAGGCGGTTTCATGGCCGATAATGGCTTCGCGGCTCATCGCATAACGCAGTTCGGGAATGGTATGGGCGTTCATTGTACTTCTCCAGGATGGGGGCAACACTTGGTAAACAGTCGATTAATTCACCCACCCCTGTAAAATTAGGAATGCTGGTGCTAGTGTAAGCCAAGCTTAAGGTCGAAACCGTGCGTCTGCTCAGTCAGGTCAACCTCAATTCGCTGAAAATCGTGGAAAGTGCTGCAAGGCACGGTAATTTCACGCGCGCCGGTGAAGAACAGTTTATTACCGCTTCAGCGGTCAGCCAGCGCGTGAAAAGCCTGGAGGATCAGCTTCGTTTCAAGATTTTCCAGCGCGGCGGCAATGCGGTGTCGTTGACGCCGGAGGGCGAGACCTATGTCTCGCGCGTTCGTGAGGCGCTGGAGCGAATCGTCGCCGCCAGCATGGAAGCGACCGGGCAATCGCAGGAGCATGTGCTAAAAATATCGGTGCTGCCGACCTTCGCGGCACGCTGGCTGTTTCCGCGCCTGCCGCTGTTCCAGCAGCAATATCCCGATATCGTGATGCGGGTCTCAACCTCCTACGCGACGCATGAGCTCACGGCCTCGGAATTCGATCTCGAAATCCGTTATGGCGACGGTCACTTTCACGGGCTGCAGTCCGATCTGCTGTTTCGCGAAGACCTGACACCGGTGTGCAGCCGCAAGCTGTTCCACGAAGTCCTCGGCGACAAGCGGCTGTCGAAGGTGACACCGGACGACCTCAAGCACTTCACCCTGCTGCATTCCGACACCTGCACCCAGAATTGGCAGTCCTGGCTTGGTTTCGCCGGCGCCAGCTTCGTGCTCAGCGAGACCAAGAGCATCTATTTCGACTCGTGCATGATGTCCTACGAGGCAGCCAATTCCGGGATGGGCTTTGCGGTGGCCAACCGTGCCTATATGGCCAGCGACATTCGCGCCGAAAGGCTGGTGGCTCCCTTCGCCGTCCATCATCCGAACACGGCTGGCTGGTATTTTGTCTCTCCGCTGAAAGGCCTTGCCGCACGCAAGGTCCAGTTGTTCAAGCAGTGGGTCATGGCGGAAGCGGCCCTGACCCAGTCCCAGTTGGACAACGAAATCAGGGGCGAGGCTTCGACGGCTGCCTGAATCCATCCGGTGCCTACTGATGCAAAGATGATGCTGCAGCACAAAATGCAGCGATGGTCGGCACAACCTTCGGACTGGCTACGCCAACGCCACCGATCAGGCGAAAGCCCTGCCCTCCTCGGTCCGCTGGAAAAGCATCAGGTCCAACCCCAGGCTTGGCCGTCCCAGGCTGGTCAGGATCGTATGCGCCTGGCCGCGATGGTGGGTCTGGTGGTTGAAGACATGGTCCAGCGCCGGCGCCAGCCTTTGCGAGACGGTGCGCATGTCCGAGACGGTCATGTATGTGAACCGGCCCGTCAACGCCTTGTCATTGAGGCCGCCGACCCAATCGATGATCCGCCTGTCCTCGGCTTCACGCGCCGCCCGCAGGCCGGTCAACCCCCGATGCAGGATAGCGTCCAGTGTCGTCGGCGCGTCGCCCTCCCCGGTGAAGCGCTTCATCCAGATGCGGTCGGCAGTCAAAAGGTGGTTGAGCGTGCCCATCATCGAGCCGAAGAAGGCGCCGACATCGCGGTTGAATTCCTCATCATCGAGTTCGGCGGCGGCATCAAAGATGCGACCGTTGGCCCATTGATTATAGGCCGCAAACATCATGAAATGCTGTCTCATGGCTTCCCTCGGCTCGCGTCGATGCGGGGCCTACCTAACCCGCACGGGAGCCGCCGCCAATGACCATTCTGCTTTATGATCTCGTCGGACGCGACAGCACACGTCCGTTCAGCCCGCATTGCTGGAAGGTGGCGATGGCGCTTGCCCACAAGGGGCTCGACATATCAACCGTACCGACGCGCTTTCTCGAGGTGCCCGCTGTCGAGGGCGGCGTTTCGAAAACCGTTCCGGTGATCCGCGACGGCGAGACAGTCCTCGCGGATTCCTTCGCCATCGCGCTCTATCTCGATGAAGCCTATCCGGACCGGCCGACGCTGTTTGGCGGTGAAGGCGGCGAGGCGATGGCGCGCTTCATCGAACGCTGGTCGCAAGTGACCATTCATCCCTACGTGACCACCGCGGCCATCATGGACCTTCATGCCATGCAGGACGCGGAAAACGCCGTCTATTTCCGCCAGAGCCGGGAGCAGCGTCTTGGCAAGAGGCTGGAGGAGGTGAAGGCCGCCAGGGAGGCCGGGCTCGGCACTTTCAGAGCCTCGCTGGAGCCATTGGGCTCGATGCTTTGCTATCAGC
>NZ_RZQA01000421.1:0-5459 GCF_004022915.1 Mesorhizobium sp. M7A.F.Ca.US.006.04.2.1 | reverse complement strand
GCCGATGACGGTGGAAAATCATCTGACGGTGGCCTCCCGGGGGGCCACCGTCAGATGATTTTCCACCGTCATCGGCGACCCAGCGGGATGCCAATTTGTCGGCGGCCAATCCGTCACGATCAGGCCGCCGCAAGGACGCCCAGTCCTGCTAGGCCGTAGACTGCGTCGGCGGGTTCTGGTTCATCATCCACAGCTCGATCGCAGCCAGCACCGCGACCAGAACGCCGATTACAACATGCACGCCCATGGCTGTGGTTGCCTGGAATCCAAGCACCCAGGGAGACACAACTACCCAAAGACCCACAACGAGGTTCAGCCATTCCTCCCAGACAGCAAAGGCGAAGAGGGCGGCAACCGAAAGCACGACAATCACGATGCCGCTGCCCATGGCATTCTGGGACTGTGTCCCCGCCGCGAAGGCGAATATCCATGGAGAGAAGAAGAGAATTGCTCCGAGGACCAGATTTGCTACGTCACAGAGCTTGGCGTTTGACCATTGGTTCATGATTTTTCTCCATCAAGCGTGCTCTCCACGCTTCCGAAGCTCAATCGGCGGCCTTGAAACCGTCGGGTCACATGGCGGCAAGGCTACAACCAGACTTGCTGGCTTTCTAACTGGAGAGCAGGCCGTTGGTTCCAACCAATCGGCCTGGCACGGCACCGGGAACTCTCCTCGCCGGGAGCATTCAGCCACTCCCGATCCGTTCGCGACATACAACGCGGCGGGAAGGTGCGAGGCGCAGGCGATTACCCATGTGATCGCCTCTCGATCATAGTCGTCACCCGGAGCGCCAGTCCTCGAAGAAGACGTTCAATGTAAGCGTGATGTGTTCGCGTTCTGGCAGCCTTCTGTGCCGCTTCCTTCCTGCCGCGGGTACCCTTGGTCACTGCCTTGCGCGCGGCGGCGGAACGACCGGATGCGCCTTTCGTTTCGGCGGCCTTCTCGGCGGCGGCCGCCCGCGCCATGGGCGCGCGTTGTCTCTGGGGACCAACGCGCCGAGGTTACAAATGAACCTATCCCAGCCTTTGGCTTACCGACATCGACGACGCGCGGGGAGTCAGACGCTGGCAAACCTCGGAGATCGGGATCGATACCGGTTCACGACGGGTTGCTGATCAATGCGCATGGTTCGCATGCCGAAGCGGACGTCACGGCTGCGTGCAAATCGGCACTGGCTGCGGCGGCGGTGCCGGATGATCCTTCCTGTATTGGGCGATGATCGGCTCGAGGGTCTTTCGCGGCCAGAATTTCGGTGTGCCGATTTCCTTCAGGCAGGACGCGTTCCAATAGGTGCCCGGCTGTGAATGGTTGGCTGCGACCGCGGCGATGTCGCGCGATTCCGGGTAGATGTAGAGCGTCGTCGGATTGTCCTTGACCATCGGGATAATCTGCTGCGCATCCGCCGGCGACCAACTGGTGCAGCCATTGCTGCGACCGCCGGCATAATCCACCAGCTTGCCGAACGGCACGAAGCCGTCATGGTCGGCATGCGAGCTGTTCGGATTTTTGCGCAGGCACAGGCCGTGCAGCACCTGGGCCGCGTGGCCGCCGATCACCCGCTGCCTGGCGTTCGCGGCTTCGCCTTCGCCGTCGAACTGGATGAAGGTGCGCTGGAAAGCCACGTCCCGTTTCGCACCAGTGCGGTAATAACCCTTGAACGAGGTTTTCGCCTCGCGGGTCATATAGGCGCCGCCGGCCGTCAACGATGAATCCATCGCATTGCCGAAGTTCTTCGCGCACCGCTTGCCGTTCGAAAAATCGACGACACCCTTCAGATTCCGCCCGCTGCCATGACCCGACGAAATCGCGCGGAAGGACTCGCTGCCCTCGCAGATGACGTAGTAGCGGCGGCCGAGCACGCCATTGCCCAGATCGCTGGGGCGTGTCGCATCCATGGCGAAGTAGCAGGGGTTCTTGACGGCCCCTTGGGCGACCTTCTTCCGATAAAGCGCGCGGGCTCGTTCGAGGACAATTTGTGAGATCTGGCCCTCGCTGTTGCCGACATGAGCCTGCAACCAGGCCGGAACGTCAGATGATGCGGCAAAGGATCGAGCCGACACCGTCACGGCGATGACGGCGACGAAAAAGCTGGCGACGACGCCCAGACAAACAGATCTCAACCGCACCGGATCAATTCTCCTGTCGAAGCGAATGGCGATTTCTTGCGGTATTGCCGCGAGAATCGATCATAGATGGCCTCGCATTATCAGGCGAAACACATCTTGTTTAGCGCGCCCGCATGAAGATCCGCAAAGCAGGTCGACGCATGCAACGGCCCTACGCCGACATGCTGGCTCCAGGCTTGCGGCGGACGTCTTCGTATCCTTGAAGCAGGGCAACGAACTCGGGTTGGCGGGTTCCTTCGAGCTCGTCGGCGCGTTGGCTGACGGAGCATCAAACGAAAAACCCGCCTGTGCGGCGGGCCATCGGCGCAAATCAGCACCATGGACAAATATGTACCATAGCTGAGTGCAGGGAGTCAAGAAAAAATTCCTATCGCGAAAAGCCGCGGGTTCGGAACCTGATCTCTCGAGTTCCGCGATTTTCGATACGCAGGGATTGAGCTATCATCTGATTCTGGCGTGGCTCACGCCTCCTCCCTCCGCCGGGAAAGCATCATCCATGCAGGGCTCTCTCATCACCGAACCAACTGTTCGAGCGCTTGGCATAAGGAGGGGTTGCGAAAACGGCTCGCACCAGGAGGTTTGTCATGAAGCTGTCCGCGCCCATCTATCATCTGAAGCGTCAAGCCAGGCTGTTGTCCCGCGAGGCCAAAATTCCGCTCCACGAAGCGCTTGACCGTGTTGCAGTACGGGAAGGCTTCGCCAGTTGGAGCCTGCTTGCGGCCAAGGCAGCCGGGGCGGCGCCTGCCGGCACACTGTTTGCGCAACTTGCGCCCGGCGATCTGGTCCTGGTGGGTGCACGACCCGGCCACGGCAAGACGCTGATGAGTCTCGAACTGGCAATCGAAGCCATGAAGTCCGGCAGTCGGGGCGTGTTCTTCACGCTGGAGTATACGCAGCGGGATGTGCTCGACCGGTTTCGAGCCATCGGGGCAGACCCGGTGCAGTTCAACGACCGGTTCGTGTTCGACAATTCCGACGCCATCAGCGCCGACTATATCGTCAAGGCATTGGGCTCGGCGCCGCGCGGCACGCTGGTGGTGATCGACTACCTGCAACTGCTCGACCAAAAGCGGCAAAATCCGGAGCTGATGGCGCAGGTTCGCACGCTGAAAGCGTTTGCCGGCGACAGGGGATTGATCCTCGTCTTCATCTCGCAGATCGACCGGTCCTACGACCCGGCGCAGAAGCCGGTTCCCGATATCGGCGATGTGCGGTTGCCGAACCCTCTGGATCTGTCGCTGTTCAACAAGACCTGCTTCCTGAACAAGGGCGAGATCCGGTTCCACGCGGCAGGCTGACGATCGGGTCAGCCAAGCCTTCATTGGGCGGCTGCTACCAGGTTCAGCTCAACCGATGCCGGATTGTGCTGCGCGCGCAACGTTTCGGCCGCCTGGCGAACCACTTCGGATATAAGCATCAGCTGTTTGGCGATCGGGCTTGTCTTGCGCCAGATCATGCCGATCGTCCGCGACGGTTGGGGGTTGGCAAAGTGGGCGACAGACACCGCCGCCGAGCGCGTCTCCACCGGCACGGCCATTTCGGGAATCAAGGTGACGCCGACGCCGGCGCCGACCATCTGCACCAGGGTCGACAGCGAGCTGCCGTCCAGCAACTCCCTTGGCCGCGCCGAATGCATGTTGCAGAACGACAGCGCCTGGTCGCGAAAACAATGGCCTTCCTCCAGCAGAAGCAGCCGCATCTCGCGCAGCATTTCGCGGTTGGGGACCGGCTTTCCCTCGTCCTCGCCGGGCCGGACCAGCACGAAGTTCTCGGCAAACAGCACGATTTCCGTCAGCGAGGGTTCCGACACCGGCAAGGCGACGATGGCCGCGTCGAGCCGGCCGTCGGCCAGTTCCTGGATCAGCTTTTGCGTTTGCGTTTCGCGCACGTGGATATCGAGCCCGTCATGCATGCGGGCGAGGTTGCCGATGATGGCAGGCAAAAGGTAGGGTGCGATCGTCGGGATCACGCCGATGCGCAACCGTCCCACCAGCCGGTCGCGCGAGGCGCGGGCCAGATCCGTCAACTCATCCACCGAGCGTAGGATGTCGCGGACGCGCAAGGCGAATTCCTCGCCGAAATTGGTCAGCCGGACCTGGCGTGGGCCTCTTTGGAAAAGCTCCGTGCCCAGCGTTTCCTCCAACTCCCGGATCTGCACCGAGATGGCGGGCTGCGAGATCGAGCAGGCATCGGCGGCGCGGCCGAAATGATTGTGCCGGGCCAGCGCCTCGAAATAACGCAGCTGCTTCAGCGTCAGGTTTGTCATAATGTCATCTTATCGCTGCAATCAGGAAATCCAACTTAAATTAATCAAGCGGCTTTGCTATAGGAGTCGTAACGAAGATGAGGAGCAGCCGGGACCGCCTGGTGAGGCGCATGCCCGCAGCAACAGGACATCCAACATATTCGGTCGCGTATCGGGCTCAGGTCATCGCGCCAGCCATGAAACGGACCGCCTACAGGGACATTTTTGTGTCCCTGTTCACGCAGCAGTTGAACAGCTCAACACAGCCACGATCGGAGAGAAGAACATGGACGCACAGACCGATGATCCCAGTGCCGGCAAATGCCCCGTTGCGCACGGATCCTCCAGCAGGACGAACCGTGACTGGTGGCCGAACCAACTGGACCTTGGCGTTCTGCATCAGCAGTCGAACCTTTCGGACCCGATGGGCGAAGAGTTCGACTATGCCGAGGAATTCAAGTCGCTCGATCTCGATGCGGTGATCAAGGACCTGCACCAGGTGATGACGGATTCGCAGGATTGGTGGCCGGCCGACTTCGGCCATTACGGGCCGCTGTTCATCCGCATGGCCTGGCACAGTGCCGGCACCTACCGCATCGGCGACGGCCGTGGCGGCGCCGGGGCCGGCCAGCAGCGTTTTGCTCCGCTCAACAGCTGGCCGGACAATGCCAATCTCGACAAGGCGCGCCGGCTGCTGTGGCCGGTCAAGCAGAAATATGGGCGCAAGATCTCCTGGGCCGACCTGCTGATCCTCACCGGCAACGTCGCGCTGGAATCGATGGGCTTCAAGACCTTCGGTTTTGCTGGCGGCCGCGCCGACGTCTGGGAACCCGAGCAGGACGTCGATTGGGGTTCGGAAACCAAGTGGCTCGACGACAAGCGCTACTCCGGCGACCGCGAACTCCAGGGCCATCTCGGCGCCGTCCAGATGGGTCTGATCTATGTCAATCCGGAAGGGCCGAACGGCAAGCCGGATCCGCTGGCCTCGGCACGCGATATTCGCGAGACGTTCGGCCGCATGGCCATGAACGACGAGGAGACCGTGGCGCTGATCGCCGGCGGCCACACCTTCGGCAAAACCCACGGC
>NZ_RZQA01000420.1:0-5460 GCF_004022915.1 Mesorhizobium sp. M7A.F.Ca.US.006.04.2.1 | reverse complement strand
CGTCGCGAGCCGAGCGCGCACCGAGCGCCGCCGACAGGTCTTCCGCGCCCCAGGTGAGCCCGGCAAGCCGCGCGCTGGTCCCGGCATAGGTTGCCGCCGCCAGCACGCCTGCCGGCGTTTCGGTGATGATCGGCAGGATCTTGATCGCGCCGTCGGCCAGGCCGTTTTCGGCCTCGCGCACCCTGAGTTTTGCCGATAGGTGCTGCACATCCTGGCCGCCGTTCGACTTGGGCAGCATGATGCCGTCGGGTTTCGCCGGAACCAGCGCCGCCAGATCGTTATCCGTCAGCCCGGTCGCGAGGTCATTGACCCTGACATAGATGGCGGAAGTCGTTTGTGCCCTGCGTTCCAGGATGAAGCGCGCCGCTACGCCGCGCGCCAGCGCCTTGTTGTGCGGCGCCACGGAATCCTCGAGGTCGACGATGACCACGTCGGCGCCGGCACCAAAACCCCTTTCCAGCTTCCTCTCGGAGTCACCGGGGACGAACAGCAGCGAGCGCATGATCAGGCTGCCTTCTTCAGCATCATCGCTTGCCTGGTGCATTTGGCGACGAGATCGCCATGCTGGTTGTAGGCGCGATGCTCGAATTCGACGATGCCGCGATCGGGCTTCGACCTGGACTCGCGCACCGAGATGACTGTCGTCTCGACGCGAACGGTATCGCCATGGAAGACCGGATGTGGAAACACGGTTTCCTTCATGCCGAGATTGGCCACCGTGGTGCCGACGGTGATGTCATTGACCGAAATGCCGATCATCAGCCCGAGCGTGAACAGCGAATTGACCAGCGGCTTGCCCCATTCGCTCTTGGCGGCGAAATCGAAGTCGATGTGCAGCGGCTGCGGGTTCAGCGTCATCACCGAAAACAGCATGTTGTCGCTTTCGGTAACGGTCTTGCGCAGCGTGTGCTGGAAGACATGGCCGACGACGAACTCTTCGAGATAAAGTCCGGCCATTTCTTTCTCCTCAGGTGCTTGACGGTTGATAGGCGCTGCAAATCAGCCTCGCAAGCCAGTTAATGAACATGGTGAACGGTTCGTAAACCAATTCTGCCTACGGTCGTCAGTGGGGTCGGAACCTTCCGGCAAGGGGCGTAAGCAGGCGGGCATGGTTGTTGTTTCGCATTTCCTGAAATGGATCTACACGGCCAAGGTGTCGGAGCGCGCCGCGGCGGCGAGCGCTCTGGCCCGAGCCTACATCAATTCCGAATTGCCCTTCGAGGACCGCTGCGCCGCAGAGGCGGCGCTGACACTGTTGCTCGACGATGCCTCGTCAAAGGTGCGGCTGGCGATGGCCGAGGCGCTGTCGATGAGCCAACACGCGCCAATGCAGATCATCAGCGTGCTGGCCTCCGACCAGCCGGAAGTCGCCGGCGTGGTGCTGGCGCGCTCGCCGCTGCTCACCGACGCCGACCTGATCAACCGCGTGGCTTCGAGTCCGAAGGCGACGCAAAAACTGATCGCAGACCGGCCGCTCGTCTCGATGGCGCTGTCAGCGGCCATCGCCGAGATCGGCGAGGCGGACGCCTGCGCCGTGCTGCTCGCCAACAGCGGCGCCGACATCGCCTCGCTCAGCTTCCGCCGCATGGCCGAACGGCATGGGCACCTGCCGCTGGTGCGCGAGGCGCTGATATCGGATGTCAGGCTGCCGGCCGACTGCCGGCATATGCTGCTCGTCAAGCTTGGCGAAATGCTGAAAACGTCGCCACTGGTGATGGCGATGATGGGCGCGGCGCGAGCCGACCGCGTCATGCGCGACGCCTGCGTCAAGGCTTCGGTGACGCTGATCGAAGGCACGCGCACGGAAGAACATGCGGCCCTGATCGAGCATCTCAGGCTGCGTGGCGACCTCACCGCGAGCTTCCTCATCCGCACCATCGCGCATGGCAAGGTCGATTTCTTCGGCTCGGCACTGGTTGCGCTCAGCCAGCAGTCCGAACAACGTGTGAGGGCGCTGCTGGCCGGCGGGCACGACGTGGCCTTGCAGGCATTGTTCCGCAGCGCCGGGCTCGCCGGCGCCACGCACGCCATCATCCTGCGTGCGCTGAAGATCTGGCGCGAGGTCGCCAACGGCAAGCGCGTCGCCGGTGTGCAGGAGGTAAGCTGGCTGATGCTCAAGGAAGTGGGCGGTCAATCCGCCGAGGGTGATCTCGCCGCCTTGGTCAAGTCGATCCATCTCGACGCGCTGCGCGAAAACGCACGCGGCCACGCGCTGGCGATAGCGGCCGCCTAGCCTTTATCCCTGGCGAAAAAATCCGGAAAATCCTCCATCGCGGCGGCGATGATGCGCAGCGATGCCGCGATCTGCAGCAATTCCCCGGTACCGTTTCGCTGGGCAATACCAGCCGCATATTGCCGGGCGACGGTGACGGTGGATGTCTGCGGATCGCCGGGGGCGCGGAAGAGCAGTTCGCGCGCCAGCCCTCTCAGGAAGTTGGCGATCGAAAGCGCGGTCTCGGATGGGATGGCATGGCTTTGGCTCGCATCGCGCAGCCGAAGGACCTCCAGGCCGACGGTGACGGCGGCGACGCCGCCGCCCAGAACCGCATCGCCTTTCTGACCGGCATTCTGCACCAGCGGCATCAATTGGTTGATGCGGTCGTAGGCGAGGCTCTCGAAGGCCGACCGCCTCGGCACCCGCTCATGCAGGCAAAGCCGCGCCAGATCCTCACGCATGGCGCGCACGATGCGGTTGGCCGCGAGCCATGGATCGGCCGGCAGCACGACGATGAAGACACCGATCGCCAGCAGGATGCCGACCAGGATCGACGCCGAACCGGCGAAGAAGGGTCCGGGATCGTAGGTCATCGCCTGGTGTGGACTGAGGAAGGCGAGAAAGTTGATGGCGAAAGCCGTCGCCACGCCGACATAGCGTGGATTGGCCATGGCCAGCGCCGTCGGCACCAGGATCGGCACGACAAACAGCATGAACCAGCCGAAGCCGGGCAGGGCAGGCAATGCGATCTGGCCGACGAGAAAGGCAAACGGCAGCGCCAGAAGCGTTCCCTTGAAGAAACCCCAGGCGACCTGCACAGGGTCGGGGCGAGCAGCAAACAGGCTCGACACGACGGCGACGAGAATGACCGTGCCGGCGGCTTCCGACCATTTCGTCGTCAACCAGAAGGCCGCGACCAGCAGCGTCGCAAGGGCAGCGCGCACCGCGTTGCGCGCTGCGCCGGCGTAATCGCGATGCACCACCAGCGCAGGCTGCCTGCTGCCCCTGGCCGGGCGCGTGGCAGGCGCACGCAGGGCATCGAGGCCGCGCAGCACCTGCTTGAGCGCATCGGCGAAATCGGCGGCAATGGTCAGGCGGGTGATCGTGCCGACCCTGTCGTCGCCCTGGTCGGTCGAGGCATCGGGCATTTGCCGGGCCTTGGCCGAGATGGTGTCGAGCCGCGCCACCCAAGGCGTGGTGTCGTCCAGCGCGCCGGGCTTCGTGGCCATTTCACCGACAAGGGCCTGCAACTCCGAACGCACCGGAATGAGCGCCGCATTCTTCGGAGCGGCATGCGAATGCAACGCACGTGCCGCCGACAGCGCCGAGAGCAGTTGTCCGATGGTGCGCCGGACCGGATGCGCGCGCGGCGCGAAGCTCGGCGCCTCGAGCCTGGCATAGGCGCGCATCTCGCCGAGCGTCTGGGTATCTGTGACCAGCTTTCGGTGCAGCGCGGACAGCGTTGCCGGGTCGCCGCCGGAGAACGCACCGCCGGCATAGGTGGCAAGATCGAGGATGCAGCGTTTCAGGCGCGAGACGATGGCGTCGCTGGCCAGTTTTGGCAGGATCAGCCGGCTGGTCAGGCCGGCGCAGACGATGCCGAGCACGATCTCGGCACAGCGCGCGACAGCGAGGTCGACGACGAGATGCGGCTGTCCGAAAGCGGGCAGGCCGATGATCATTGCGGTGTAGCCGGCCAGGGCGGCGCCATAGGCTTCCGGATTGCGCAGCAGCGACGAGACGAAGGTGCAGATGCCGATCCAGACGGCAAGCACAGTCACCAGCACCCAGGGGTTGGTGCCGAAAACGGTGGTGATGCCGATCGCGGCGATGCCGCCGACCAGCGTGCCGAGCAGCCGGTAGAAGCCCTTCGCCAGCACCATGCCGGCAACCGGCTGGGCGACGATGAACACCGTCATCATGGCCCATTGCGGATGGTCGAGCTTCAGCGCATAGGCTGCCAGCAGCGCGATCAAGCCGGCTGAAACGGTGCGCAAGGCAAAGATCCAGTCGGAGCGCGTCGGCTGCGTCAACCCGGCTAAACTCGTCTCGAAATAGCCTTTCAGCCGCGTCCTGGTCACATGCTCGTCTCCGCAACTGGAGCCTTGTTATGGACCGGCTGGCGGCTAGATATCCAGCACTTCCGTCTCGGCGAATTCGGCGCGTTCCTGGATGAACCGGAAGCGGGCCTCCGGCTTCGTGCCCATCAACGCATCGACGGCATCCTTGGTCGCCGTCTCGGCGTCGATTACATCGATCCTGAGCAGCGTCCGCTTCCTCGGATCCATGGTGGTTTCCTTGAGCTGGGCGGCCATCATCTCGCCCAGACCCTTGAAGCGGCCCAGTTCCACCTTGCCGCGCCCGGTGAATTCGGTGCGCAGGAGCTCGTCCTTGTGGGCGTCGTCTCGGGCATAGGCGACCTTGCCGCCTTGCCTGATCGAGTAAAGCGGCGGCACGGCGAGATAGAGATGGCCGCCACGCACCAGCGCCGGCATCTCCTGGTAGAAGAAGGTGATCAGCAGCGAGGCGATATGGGCGCCGTCGACATCGGCGTCGGTCATGATGATCACGCGGTCGTAGCGCAGATCCTCATCGCGGTACTTCGAACGCGTACCGCAGCCGAGCGCCTGGATCAGGTCTGAAATCTGTTGGTTGGCCGCCAGCTTATCGTTGCCGGCGCTGGCGACGTTGAGGATTTTGCCGCGCAATGGCAGCACGGCCTGGCTGGCGCGGTCGCGCGCCTGCTTGGCCGAGCCGCCGGCCGAGTCGCCTTCGACGATGAACAGTTCTGCACCGGCCGCGGCATTCTGCGTGCAGTCGGCGAGCTTGCCCGGCAGCCGCAGCTTGCGCACCGCGCTCTTGCGCGACACCTCTTTTTCCTGGCGCCGGCGCACCCGCTCGTCGGCGCGTGCGATCACCCATTCGAGCAGCTTCGAGGCTTCCTGCGGATTGTCGGCCAGCCAATGGTCGAACGGATCGCGGATTGCGGTCTCGACAATTCGAATTGCCTCGATCGTCGCCAGCCTATCCTTGGTCTGTCCGACGAATTCCGGCTCGCGGATGAACACCGACAGCATGCCCGCCGCTGAGATCATGACGTCTTCCGAGGTGACGATCGAGGCGCGCTTGTTGCCGACGAGGTCGGCATAGGCGCGCAGGCCTCGCGTCAGCACGTTGCGGAAGCCGGCCTCGTGGGTGCCGCCTTCGCCGGTCGGGATGGTGTTGCAGTAGGAATTGATGAAGCC
>NZ_RZQA01000041.1:0-15311 GCF_004022915.1 Mesorhizobium sp. M7A.F.Ca.US.006.04.2.1 | reverse complement strand
AGCTTGACGGTCAAGGTTTTGCCGGACGGGGTGATGATCTGCGCGGCGCCGGGATCGTCGGCCATCGTCTGGCGGCGGATTTCCAGCACCATGCCACGACCATCGGCGGTCAGCCGCTCCTCCTCGAGCTCCGGCTCCTTCATCAGCCAGTGCGCGATGCGCCGATAAAGCTGGACATGCGGGCCGCCGCCCTCGAAGCCGCGCGCCCACAGCCAGCCCTGATCGGACAGCAGCATGCCGACGCGGCCTTCTCCCTTGCGGTCGAGCAGCAGCAGCGGCCGGTTGTCGGCGCCCTTCATGACCACTTCGCCTTCCGGGTTCTGCACGCCTATGGTGCGGAACCAGCGGCTCCAGTGCGGCGGCTCGGTGGCCGAGCCATCGAGCCCACGCGTCACCGGGTGGCGCTGGCCGAGTTCGGTGAGGCGCGGATAGAAGGCCTTGTCGACAACTTCGCCGGTCGGCATCGCCGGCAGGGCGGCCATCAGCGGCGTGCGCGCGATCGAGCTTTCGCCGGCATATTCGGGGCCGGCCGCGATCAGCAGCGCGCCGCCCTTTTCGACATATTCGGAGATGTAGTCGTAATAGAGGATCGGCAGCACGTCGCGGTGCTGGTAGCGGTCGAAGATGATGAGGTCGAAATCCTTGATCTTCTCGACGAACAGTTCGCGGGTCGGGAAGGCGATAAGCGACAATTCGTTGATCGGCGTGCCGTCCTGCTTTTCCGGCGGCCGCAGGATGGTGAAATGGACAAGATCGACCGAGGCGTCGGATTTCAGCAGGTTGCGCCAGGTGCGCTCGCCGGCATGCGGCTCGCCGGAGACGAGCAGCACACGCAGGTTCTCGCGAATGCCGTCGATCAGTGCGATGGCGCGGTTGTTGGTGTCGGTCAGTTCGCCCGGCTCGCGATCGATGGCGAGTTCGACGATGTTGCGGCCGGCACCCGGAATGGTGACCTGCAGCGGCATGGCCTGGCCAACGGTGGCGTGCTCGACGGCGACCTGCTCGCCATTGACCGAGACGCGCACATCGACCGGGCCAGTCTCGTTTTCGGTCGAGATGACGCGGTAGGTCATGTCGAGCGGCTTGCCAACAAGGCCGAAGCGCGGCGCGTTCTCGAAGCGGATGCGGCGGTCCTTTTCGTGGTCGTTGCCGGTGATCAGCGCATGCAGCGGGGCGTTGAAATCTGGCGCGCCCGGCGGCGCGTCATGGACCTCGCCATCGGTGATCATGATCGCGCCGCCGATGCGTGACGGCGGCACGTCGCGGAAGGCGCCTTCAAGCGCGCCGAACAGCCGTGTCTCGGTGCGCTCTTCGGCGGCCTCGGATTTGCCGGCCTCGACGACGCGCACGTCGAACTGCTTGAAGCGGCCAAGCCGCTGCTGCAGCCCGGCCAGCGCCTCGTCGGTCTGCTTGGTGCGATCGCCGATATCCTGGCTCTGGCTGCGGTCGACGACGAGGGCGACAACGCTTTTCAGCGGCTCGCGCTCCTCGTTGAGGAACACCGGGTTGAACAAAGCGGCGGCGAGCGCCAAAAGGGCGATGAAGCGGAAGACCGAGCCGCGCTGGCGAAACCACAGGCCGACAAGCGCCAGCAGCGCCAGCGGCACCAGCGCCAAGGCCAACAGGGGCCAGGAGATCAGCGGTTCGAAGGAAATCGACCAGTTCATCCCTTACCCTCCTCTTTTTGGGGAGGGTTTATCCGCGACCGGAGGGAACCAAACAAACTCATCTTACTGCCCCAGCCGTTCGAGCAGTATGGGCACGTGCACCTGGTCGGATTTGTAGTTGCCGGTCAGCATGTACATCATGATGTTGACGCCGGCGCGCAGCGCGTAGACGCGCTGCATCGGGTCCGCCGGTACGGTCGGCAGCAGCGGATCGCCATTCTCGTCGACCGCCCAGGCGCCGGCAAAATCATTGGCGGTGATCATGATAGGCGAGACGCCGTCGCCGGTGCGCACCGGCCGGTTCTCGGCATTGCTGGCGTCGAGCGACGCCTCGACCCACAGTGGGCTGCCGGCGAAGCGGCCGGGGAATTCGGGCAGGATGAAGAAGGATTTGGTCAGCACGTGGTCGGACGGCACCGGCTCCAGCGGCGGCACGTTGAGGTTGCCGAGGATGTCGCGCAGCCGCTCCGTCGCCGGGCTGGTCGAATCGGCGCCGATGCCGTTGGCGAACTGGTCGCGGGTGTCGAACAGCACCGTGCCGCCCTGCTGCATATAGGCGTCGATGCGGGCGATGGCGGCCTGGCTCGGCATCGGGGCGGCCGGATCGATCGGCCAGTAGATCAAAGGATAGAACGACAGCTCGTCCTTCGAAATGTCGACACCGGCTGGTGCGCCCGGTTCAAGGGCCGTCTTTTCGACCAGGAAGCGGGTCAGGCCCTCGAGCCCGGCACGGCTGATCGAATCGTCGCCCGGCACGCCGGTCAGCACATAGGCGATGCGGGTCTTCGAAATCGCCTCGATGGCAATTTCGTCACCCGGCTTGGCGTCGTCGGCGCGGGCAAGGTCGGCATGACCGAACAAGCTACCCAGCGCAATCAGGACCGCGGCGGTGGTTGCCATGGCACCGGCGCGGCGCGGTCGGCGTGAGAACAGGCCGCCCATCCAGAACACTGCCAGCGTATCGAGCAGCATCAGCACCAGGGCGGCCGCGACCAGCGCGCCCTTCAAATTGCGCGATTCGTCAAAGGCATACTGGATCGAGCTGACGGGAACAGTGATTTGCGGGCGCGCCAGCGGGGCCAGCGTGCTGTCGGCTTCAAGCAGATTATGGGCAAACACACCCGTCTCGGAACCATAAAGGCCGGGCGGGTTTTCAAAAGTCACCGGCAGCGCGCCGGCGCCCGGTACAAGCGGCCGTGCATCCGGCGTCGGCGGCACCAGCGAGCCGTCGGCTGCAATCATGCGATAGGGCGCCAGCGACGCCGCGGCGGCTTCGGCATTGGCGATGGCCGCGCCCTGGTTGCGCGACAGCTGCACGATGCGGCGCAGCATCTCGACGAAGCTGCCGGAGATCGGCAGGTTCGACCAGGTTGCCTCAGGGGTGACGTGGAACAGCACCAGCGTGCCCTTGCCTTTCTTCAGTCCGGTGACCAGCGGCGTGCCGTCGGCAAGGGCCGCCCAGGTGCGCTCGACGATATCGGGTGTCGGCTCGGCCAGCACCTGTCTGCTGACAGTGACCTCGGTCGGCGGCGCCAGATCGGCGAACGGGCCGGCCTTGGGGAATTCGGTGACAGGCTGCGGCGACGTCCATGACAGCGCGCCGCCGAGCGAACGCTCGCCGGTGCGCAGGCGGACCGGCAGCAAATCGTCGTCATCGCCTGCGGTGGCCAGCCGCGAACCGGCGAAACGCACCAGCGTGCCGCCATTGTCGACCCAATCGACAAGTCTCTGCCGGACCTGTCCGGGAATGGTGCCGATATCGGCCATGACAATCATCGCGGGCTTCTGGTCGAGGATCTGCGGGATGGCGTCGGCGAGGTCGGCGCTGGAGGGTTCGACCAGATCGGCGAAGGGCTGCAGCGCCCGCCTGATGTAGTAGAGTGGCGACAAAAGCGGCTGCGCCTGGTCGGCCTCGGCCTGCGACAGCAGCCCGACGCGGCGGCGCTTGGAGCTTTCGTCGAGGACGCGCACCGCACCGGCCTGCCGCTCGCCGTCGAGCGCGATCGAAGCGAAGTCGTTGCGCAATTCGAACGGCACCGCCATGGTGCCGGTGGCGGTGGTTTCGCCAGGCGAAAAGGTCAGCGTCGCATCGGCGATGCGGCGGCCCTTGTCGTCGAAGGCGCCGGCGGTGACCTGCGCCGGGGCAGGGTCGCCCGGCGCGCGGATGGCGGTTAGCGCAAAGCCGTCGACCTGGTTGTCGGCGGCGGTCAGGCCCGTCAGCGACAGCCTGTCGGCGGTTGCCCAGACGACACGGGCGGCATTTTTCGACAAAAGCGTGTTGAAGGCGGCTTCATCGCCTTTTGCCGCCAGGCCGTCGGCAAGCACGGCGACACTGGCCCCGGGCAAGGTCTCCAGCACGCCGGCGACGCGGGCATAGACGGCGGGCCGGTCGGTCGGGATCGGCCGCGGCTTGGCGGCGCGCAGCCGGTCAAGGGCGGTGGCGGCATCGAACGGGCCGATCTCGGCATTGGCTTTTTCGGCGGTGAAGGCGATGACGACCGGCACGCCGTTGGAGCCGGCGTCGTTGATCAGCCGCTCGGCGGTGGCGACGCGTTTGCCCCAGTCGGCGGCACTTGCCCAGTCATTGTCGATGACCAGGGCAAGGGCGGCTCCTTCGGCCGGCAGCTTTTCACGCGGATTGAAGACCGGGTCGGCCAATGCCGCGACGATGAGGGCCGCCATCAAGAGCCTGAGCAGCGTCAGCCACCACGGACTCTGCTGCGGCGTCTCCTCGCGCTTCAGTACGCGCGCCAGGATCTTCAGCGGCGGGAAGATCTCGGTCTGCGGCTTGGGCGGCGTCAGCCTGAGCAGCCACCAGATCACCGGCAGTGCCAGCAGGCCCCACAGCACCATGGGGGCGCCAAAGGAGAGCGGCAGCCAACTCATGCGACAGCCTTTCCTGGCCGATCGCCACCAGCGATGCCTGCACGACCGCCAGCGGTCGGCCTGACCGAGGGGCCATCAGTGGTCATCGCCATGTGCAGTCGCACCAGCGCGTCGGAGGCGAGCCGATCGGTGTGGTTGACGGTAAAGCTCCAGCCAAGCCGCTTGCACCAGGCGGCCAGTTCGTGGCGGCGGGCGGTGTAGAGCAGGCGATACTCATCACCCAGCATTTCGGCGCGGCCGGCGGTCAGCTTGTCGCCGGTCTCGGGATCGGTGAATTCGGTGCGGCCGGCATAGGGGAAGGTCTCCTCGGCCGGGTCGGCGACCTCGATCAGGTGGGCGCGCACGCCGTGGCGGGCCAGCACGTCGAGCCAGGCCATCGTCTCCTCGACGGGATCGAGGAAGTCGCTGACGATGACGATGTCGCAGAAGCGCCTGATGTCGGACAGGTCGGGTTTTGCCGGCAGCTCGCCGGCATGCATCAACTGGGCGGCAATTCGTTCGGCGCCGTTGCGGGCGGTGAACGGGTCGGTGAGGCCCGGCCAGGCGATGCGTTCGCCGCTGCGCGACAACAGCTCGGCCATGGCCAGCGCCAGCACCAGCGCGCGCGATTGCTTGGAAACGCTGGCGCCTGTCGATTTGTAGAGCATCGACGGCGAGGGGTCGGCCCACAGCCAGACGGTATGGGCGGCTTCCCATTCGCGGTCGCGCACATAGGTGTGGTCGTCGCGGGCCGAGCGGCGCCAGTCGATGCGCGAGGAATCGCCCTCGACATAGGGCCGGAACTGCCAGAAATTCTCGCCGATGCCGCGCTTGCGGCGGCCGTGCCAGCCGGCGATCACGGTGTTGACGATACGGCGCGCCTCGACCAGCAGGTCTGGCACAAGCGAGGCCCGCAACCGGCCACGGGCGAGCGCGTCGCGCGTCGCTGCCGGAGCCTGGACCTCGCCGATGCGCGGCATCAAATCCCTTTCACGAGTTTCGCCACCACGTCACGCACGCTGGTGCCTTCGGCGCGGGCGGCGAAGGTCAGCGCCATGCGATGCTGCAGCACCGGCTCGGCCAGCGCACGGACGTCGTCGACCGAGGGCGCCAGCCGTCCGTCGTAAAGCGCGCGCGCCCTTGTGCACAGCATCAGCGCCTGGCTGGCGCGCGGGCCGGGACCCCAGGCGACGTTCTTATCGGTCTCGGCATTGCCTTGGCCGGGACGCGCCGAGCGCACCAGCGTCAGGATCGCCTCGACGACGCTTTCAGGCACCGGCATGCGGCGGATCAGCGTCTGGATCTCCTTCAGCCGCACCGGCTGCAGCACGTTTTGCGCTTTCGCGTCCTCGATGCCGGTGGTTTCCAGAAGGATGCGGCGCTCCGCCTCGATTTCGGGATAGAGGATGTCCACCTGCATCAGGAAGCGGTCAAGCTGTGCCTCGGGCAGCGGATAGGTGCCCTCCTGCTCCAGCGGGTTCTGGGTTGCCAGCACGTGGAAGGGCGCCGGCAGGTCATGGCGGGCGCCGGCAATGGTGACGTGGTATTCCTGCATGGCCTGCAGCAGCGCCGACTGAGTGCGCGGCGACGCGCGGTTGATCTCGTCGGCCATCAGCAGCTGGGCGAAGATCGGCCCGGAGATGAAGCGGAAGGAGCGTTTTCCGGTCTCGTCCTGCTCCATCACTTCGGAGCCGAGGATATCGGACGGCATCAGATCCGGCGTGAACTGGATGCGACGCGAATCGAGGCCGAGCACGATGCCAAGTGTTTCGACCAGCTTGGTTTTGGCGAGACCCGGCACGCCGACCAAAAGCGCATGGCCACCGGCCAGCAGCGCCACCAGCGTGCGCTCGACGACGCTTTCCTGTCCGAAGATGACCCGGCCGACCCCGTCGCGGATCCGGGAGATGTCGGCAAGCGCCTTCTCGGCCTCGGCGATCATGTCCTTTTCGCTGATCGGGCTTTCCTTGACCATCACGCTCATGCCGCATCGATCCTTGTGGTTGGAATACCATGGCTGGAACAACGGCTGCACCATACCATAAGTTGCCGCGATTCGGCCTCGCGTGGCGCCTACATCGAAACTTAAATCACAGACTTAGGCTGACAAGCGGAACAACAGTGACTATTTCGTGACCATGACGGGACCCTTGGGACATCGTGAAGAAAGCCTGACTGATGCCACCGAGGCGCGTGGTCTCGAGGCGCTGATCTCGCGCGCCGCCCGTGCCGGCAAGGGCGCGGCACCTGTCGAACGCTGGAATCCCGACTTCTGCGGCGATCTGGACATGGAGATCAAGGCCGACGGCACCTGGTTCTATCTGGGCACGCCGATCGGGCGCATGCCGCTGGTGCAGCTTTTCTCCTCGGTGCTGCGCAAGGACGCCGATGGCAGGACCTATCTGGTGACACCGGTAGAAAAGGTCGGCATCCGCGTCGCCGATGCGCCGTTCATCGCCGTCGAAATGGACGTTTCGGGCAGCGGCGAGGCGCAGACAATCACCTTCCGCACCAATGTCGGCGACGTCGTCGAAGCCGGGCCGGAACGGCCGCTGCGGTTTGTCGATGAGAACGAGACCGGCGGGTTGAAGCCCTATGTGCTGGTGCGTGGCCGTCTGGAGGCGCTGGTGGCGCGGCCGGTGATGTATGAACTGGTCGGGCATGGCGAGGAGATCGAAATCGGCGGCGAGACGATGTTCGCGGTGCGCTCCAAGGGCGCCGTGTTCCCGATCATGCCGGCGGACCAGTTGAAGCGGCTGAGCGCGTGATGGACCAGGTGACGCCGGCGCCGTTTTCATCCGCGGATTTTCGCGCGCGCTTTGCCGTGCAGCCCGATGCACATGCAGGCGACGACGACTATGGCGACCATCGCTTCAACCCCGGCCATCCGCGCCTCAACCAGGGCAAGGCGCTGCGCAATGCCGCGGTGCTGATCCCGGTGGTCGATCATGAGGGCGATGCGACGGTTCTTCTGACCAAACGGGCCGAAAAGCTGCGCAGCCATTCGGGGCAGGTGGCCTTTCCCGGCGGCACTATCGATCCGACCGATCCGAGCCCTGAGGCGGCGGCGCTGCGCGAGACCTTCGAGGAGATCGGGCTTGGCCGAGATGGCATCGAGATCATCGGCCGCATGCCCGACTATGTCGCCGGCAGCGGCTACCGCATCGCCCCGGTGCTTGGCATCGTGCGGCCCGGTTTCCAACTGACGCTCAACGCAGACGAGGTCGATGCCGCTTTCGAAGTGCCGCTGCGCTTCCTGATGGACCCGGCCAACCACAAGCGCGACAGCCGTATGTGGAACGATCTCGAATGGTTCTTCTACGACATGCCTTACGGCGACCGGCGCATCTGGGGCGTCACCGCCGGCATCATTCGTACTCTCTATGAAAGGCTCTATGCGTGAGTGTCTCGATCGCGGGCAGGGCCGATTGGCTCACCGACAAGCATCTACAGCGCCTGCTGTTCGCATTGGCCGAAGGCGGTGAAGAGGCGCGAGTCGCCGGCGGCGCGGTGCGCAACACGCTGATGGACCAGCCGGTCGCCGACATCGACATCGCCACCACCTGCTTGCCGCAGCAAACCCTCCGCCGCGCCGAAGCGGAAGGGTTCAAGGCGGTGCCAACCGGCATCGAGCATGGGACGATCACCGTGGTTGCCGGCGGAAAGCCCTATGAAATCACCACCTTGCGCGCCGATATCGAAACCGACGGGCGGCGCGCGAAAGTGTCGTTCGGGCGCGACTGGAAGCTCGATGCCGAGCGGCGCGACTTCACCATCAACGCGCTCTATGCCGAGGCCGATGGCAAGGTGGTCGACCTGGTCGGCGGCATTGCCGACATCGAGGCGCGCCGGCTGCGATTCATCGGCGACCCGGAAGCGCGCATTCGCGAAGACTACCTGCGCATCCTGCGCTTCTTCCGCTTCTTCGCCTGGTACGGCGACGGACGGCCCGACGCCGAGGGGCTGAAAGCCTGCGCCCGTCTGAAGGAAGGGCTGGCCCAGCTTTCGTCCGAGCGCATCTGGTCGGAACTGAAGAAACTTTTGTCGGCGCCCGATCCGTCACGGGCGCTGCTTTGGATGCGGCAGGCAGGTGTCTTGACCGCGGCGCTGCCGGAAAGCGAGAAATGGGGTATCGATGCCATCCATGGGTTGGCCAAGGCCGGCAAGGATCTGGGCTGGGCACCCGACCCGCTGCTCAGACTGGAAGCGATCGTGCCGCCCGATGCCGCTCGCATGAAGACGCTCGCCGAGCGGCTCAAACTCTCGACCGCCGAAGCGGATCGCCTGCGCCACTGGGCGCTCGCCACCGCCGTCGAGCCGAAGACGACCGAGGGCGAACTGGCAAAAAGGCTCTATCGCGGCGACCGGCAGGGGTTTGTCGACCGTCTGCGGCTGTCGCTTGCGGCAGCCAGGATGCGCGCCGTCGAGGACAATGAGGCGCTGCTCGAAGCCGGTGGCTTTTCGCGCCTGCTTGGCTTCGCCACCAAATGGGAAAAGCCGTTGTTTCCGCTGAAAGGTGCCGATCTGACGGCGCTCGGCGCAACTCCAGGCCCGAAACTCGGCGAAATCCTCAGGAATCTCGAAGCGGAATGGGTCGAAGCCGGGTTTGCCCCTGATCGCGACGCGCTCCTCAAGCGCGCCGCCGAAGCCTTGCAGGCCGGGTAGATCAGGCCGCGTCGCGGGTCTTTTCGATGCGCGAACGGATCGCCTCGATCATCGTCTCGCGGATGACCGTCTCACCATGTGTCTCGCGCATGTGCTCGACGGCACGGCGCATGACCTCGGCTTCCTCGTCGGCACGTGTGTGCCAGTCACAGCCGGGCACGAGCGACCCGCAGTGAAATTCCTTCATGAGATTTCTCCTTTTCTCCGTGGAGCTTGGTCGAGGCTCCGGCACTTTTTTGGCCCATGTCCGGTTCCAGGGTTGAAACCGCGGACCGCGAACGGGTGAGAAGCATAACACAGATGGGGTGGTATTGGTTGCCGTCAACGGCAAAAGGGCGGAGCAGCATCGCTCCGCCCTCGTCTCGTCCCGTTTTGGCGGGCAGGCCTTCACTTGGCGATCTTGACAGCCTCGGCAATCTTTTTCTTGCCGCTCATGTCCCATGAGACACGGACCTTTTCACCGACCTGCAGGCCAGGATCCTTGAAGGTCTTGGGAAGCGTAAAAGACGATCCATCGTCGAGGACCAGGCTCATGGCCGTCGTGTCAAAGGTCTTGATCGTCCCGGTGGTGTGCTTGACGGCGGCGAACGCCACCGAACCGGAAGCGAGAAGGGCAGCGGCGGCCGCCGAAACAATGATCTTGCGCATTGCGAAGTACTCCTGGAAAGGCGGGTATCTTTTTGACGAAGATGTCCCGCGTCGTCTTGGGCCGTCCGGTCGCGTCGGGTCGCGGCTCGCTTTGTCTTGACGCAATTCCGGTCGGAAAGCCGTTTCGCACTTTCCTGAAATTGCGCGCAGGCGAACCGCCGGCGCTTCCCGACCCCGCGCCACAAATAGACCAGTCTTTTCAAGAGCCTATTAGACGAAAAAGAAATTTTTCGCCGCACCGTGTGCCACATTCCATGCCCATTTCGAGCGAATGGGACATCAATGCGGCTCACGTCGGGCTCACCATTTTGTTACGGCCAGCGGACCTCGGGCGGCAGGCTGGAGAGGATGGCGGCGACATTGCCGCCGGTCTTCAGTCCGAATATGGTGCCGCGATCGTGAAGCAGATTGAATTCGACGTAGCGGCCGCGGCGGATGAGCTGTTCGTCACGGTCGCCATCGGTCCAGTTCTCGTTGAAGTTGGCGCGCACAAGGTGGCCGTAGACGACGAGAAAAGCGCGGCCGACATCCTGGACGAAGTTGAAATCGGCATTCCAGCCGCCCTTGTCCTCACCCGAATGCAGCCAGTCGAAGAAGATGCCACCGGTGCCGCGCGGCTCGTTGCGGTGCGACAGATAGAAGTACTCGTCGCACCAGGCCTTGAATTTTGGGTAATCGGCCACCGCGACATTCTTCTCGCAAGCGAATTGCATGGCGCGGTGGAAGGCGACCGTGTCGGGGTCGTCCTGGGTGCGGCGGCGATCGAGCACCGGTGTCAGATCGGCACCGCCGCCGAACCATTGGCTGGATGTGACCACCATGCGCGTGTTCATGTGCACGGCCGGAACGTTGGGATTCCATGGGTGCGCGATCAGCGAAATGCCGGATGCCCAGAAGCGCGGGTCTTCCTCGGCACCGGGCATCTGCTTCCTGAATTCGGGTGAGAACTCGCCATGGACGGTCGATGTGTGGACGCCGACCTTTTCGAAGACGCGACCGTGCATCATCGACATGGTGCCGCCGCCGCCGCGCCCCTCGTCACGTTCCCATGGCGTCTTTTCGAAGCGGCCGGGCGACCACGAGGCCAGCGGCCCGCCAAGATCCTGCTCGATCTGCTCGAAGGTGGCGCAGATGCGTTCGCGCAGCGCCTCGAACCAGAGGCGCGCCTTCATCTTCTTCTGTTCGATGTCGGCGGGCAGGCCCGCCGGTATTTCTGGTCGTTCCAAATGCCGTCTCCGGTTGGGGCGGCGAGTCCCACAAATGACTCGTCTTTTGCCGGCGCGATCCCTAATCTCTTAGGGGACAGGGTCAAGTGTCATTACGGTGCAAGGAGTTGTTTCGTGCGCACCCCGGCAAGACCGCCGCTGGATGGCCTAAAGAAAAGGCTCGACCAAAGCCGTGCCGAGCGCGTGCGTATGCCGCGCGACGGTTTCCTGCGCGAGACCTTCGTGCTGCCACGCTCCGATGCCCGGCTCAAGGCCAAGGAATGGTTCGAGCGCTTTCCCAAGCAGGCCTACTGGACCGAGATCGAAAGCTGGTTCGAGCGGCCGGGCGACCTGATCGAGTTCACCATCAGGCGGTTGCCTGCGGCCGACTAGGACTTCGTCGCCCCGTTTACGGGGAGAGGGTGCCGGCAGGCAGGTTGAGGGGCGGCGCGAACCTCTCAATGCTGGCGCCGCCCCTCATCTGCCTTCACTGCGTTCAGGCACCTTCTCCCCGTGAACGGGGAGAAGGAAGAGCGACCAGCCTCCTTGCCCCCGTTCCCTCGCGTGCCAGCCGGTCACCCTTGTTGCGCAGCGGGCATTTGTCGATCGACATGCAGCCGCAGCCGATGCAGTCGGTCAGCCCTTCGCGCAGTTTCTTCAACTGGGCGATCTTGTGATCGAGCCCGTCGCGCCAGGCGGTCGACAAAAGGTTCCAGTCGTCGCGCGTCGGCGTGCGGCTTTCGGGCAGTGATTCAAGTGCGGCACCGATTTCGGCCAGCGAGATGCCGACCTCCTGTGCAACCTTGATGATCGCCACGCGCCGCAGCACGTCGCGGCCGTAGCGGCGCTGGTTGCCCGACGTGCGGTGGCTGCGGATCAAGCCGCGGGCCTCGTAGAAATGCAGCGCCGACACCGCCACCCCGCTGCGCATGGCCACCTGGCCAACCGTTAATTCCGTTACAGGCGCCATGTCTGATTTTCCGTCCCGATTTTTCTGCTTGACCTCAAGTTAAGTTGAGCTTGTAGCGAAGAAACCCTGGATGTGCAAACGAAGGAGAAGGCGATGTGCGCCTGGGTCAAGATGTCGGGAGACGGAGTGCCGTTATCCGAGTTGCCGGATGGCTTCGCCCACCACCATGGCGACGGAGAGCGCCACGTTGATGCTGCGCGCCGTACCCTGCATGGGGATGGTCAGGCGCGCATCCGCCGCCTGATGGACAGGATCCGGCACGCCTGCGGATTCGCGGCCGAACAGGAGGACGTCACCGTCCGCGAAGCTGAAGCTGGTGTAGGCCGTCGTGGCTTTGGTCGACAGCAGCACCAGCCGGTGCGAACCAGCCTTGCGCCATTCCTCGAAGGCGTGCCAGTCGACATGCCGGGTCAGGGCAGCCATTTCGAGGTAGTCCATGCCGGCTCGCTTGAGCGCCTTGTCGGAGAGCGGAAATCCGGCCGGTTCGATGATGTCGACGCCAAGTCCGAGGCACGCGGCGAAGCGCAGGATTGTTCCGGTGTTGCCGGCAATGTCAGGCTGGTAGAGCGCGATGCGGAGACGACGGTTCATTTCCGCGTCCTTCTAATAAGTGGCGGATCGGCCACAGCGGCTTGGCGGTTTTGGAAATTGCTGGACCTGCGGGTGGCCATTTTCTGCGAAGTCGGGTATACAACCAGCATTGTCAACCCGAACCGATGGAGGGGTAATTCATGATGACCATGCACATCCAGCGCCCCTCTCGTGGGCTTACCTGCCTGCCGGCGGTTTCGGTACGACGATTCTCCTGACTCTCTAAGACTTGATCGCACCGATTCCCGCCGAAACGATTTTTCGGCACTCGAAGGAATCCTGCGATGTTTTTCAAAAAGTCAAAAGGGCTGAACGCCCCAACTGAAGCTGTCCGGACCGACACTCGTCATGTCCGGACCGATGCAATGCGTGCCTCCGGGCGAATGCCGGCGGACGATATTGCTTCGCCTTTTTATCTCGATTTTCACACGGAGGACGGACCGATGTTCGATCCCTACAGAATACCGGGCTCGAGGAGCCTGCATATCCACCGACTGCCGACCTGGGCGCTGCTGATCGGCGACACCTATTCGTCGGCGGTTCACGCCGAGGTTCGCCGCCGGCCGCATCGCGGCATGCTGCCGGATGTCGATTTTTCGCGCGCGGTTCCCGATCCCGGGCGGCCGTCGCTGGTGCGCCGGATCATCCGGCTGATCCGGCCTGGCGCGAAAAACCGGGCTGGCGGCACCGTGTCGTCAGGATCGTCTGGCGCAGCTGTCGGCGAAAAGCCCGCGAGCCCCTATATTGCGCGAAGCATTGCCGACGGTCCGGGTGATTCCGGACCGTCGGCACTCGACGCCATGGGTTCCGGGGACTTCGTACGCTCACGTGCCGCGTAAGCGGCAAACACATTTCACAGGCATGACCTATGTTGTTGTTTAGCTGGTTTGAAAAAAGGCTCGATCCGTTCCCCGCGGCGGAACCGGTCGAGCCGCCCAAGACGCTGGTTGCCTTCTGCGTGCATTATACGCGCGGCGCCTGGCCCTATATCCTTTTCGATGCAGTGCTGGTGACGGCCATCGCGATCGCGGAAGTGTGGATGTTCGGCTTCCTCGGCCGCATCGTCGACTGGCTGTCGGGGCAGAATCGCGAAACCTTCCTGCAGACGGAAGCCTGGAAGCTTGCCGGCATGGCCTTCATCGTGCTGTTCGCACTGCCGGGCACCGTATGGCTGCATTCGCTCCTCAACCAGCAAACGCTGATGGGCAACTATCCCATGCGCATCCGCTGGCAGGTGCACCGCTATCTGCTCAAGCAGTCGATGAGTTTCTACCAGGACGAGTTCGCCGGCCGCATCGCGACCAAGCTGATGCAGACGGCTCTCGCCGTGCGCGAATGCGTCATCAAGGTGATCGACGTCCTGAATTACGTTATCGTCTACTTCCTCGGCATGCTGCTCATCGTCGGCTCGGCCGACTGGCGGCTGGCCGCGCCGCTCGGCGTCTGGCTGGTCGGCTATATCCTTTTGCTGCGGTTTTTCATTCCCCGGCTGGGCAAGGTCGGCGAGGAACAGGCCAATGCGCGCTCGATCATGACGGGCCGGGTCGTCGACAGCTACTCCAACATCCAGACGGTCAAGCTGTTCAGCCATGCACGCCGCGAAGCGTCATTCGCCAAAGACGGTATGTCCGGCTTTCTCGAAACGGTCTACCGGTCGATGCGCCTGGTGACAGTGCTTTTCGGCTCGCTCTACATACTGAACGCGCTGCTCTTGTTCTCGGTGACCGCGATGGCGCTGTGGCTGTGGCTGGGGCAAGCAGTGACGATCGGCGCGGTCGCCGTGGTCATCGGCCTTGTGCTCAGGTTGTGGGGCATGTCGCAATGGATCATGTGGGAAATGTCGGGCCTGTTCGAGAACATCGGCACGGTGCAGGACGGTATCGCCTCGATCTCGCTGCCGCGCCTTGTCGAGGACCGGCCGGACGCGAAGGAGATCAGCGTCTCCAGGGGTGAGATCCGCTTCGAGGACATTCGCTTCCACTACGGCAAGCAGAAGGGTGTGATCGAGGGCCTGTCGCTGGCGGTGAAGCCGGGCGAGAAGGTCGGCATCGTCGGCCGTTCCGGCGCCGGCAAGTCGACGCTGGTCAACCTGTTGCTGCGCTTCTACGACCTCGAAGCCGGGCAGATATTGGTCGATGGCCAGGAAATCGCCGCTGTGAAGCAGGATTCGCTTCGTGCGCAGATCGGCATGGTCACGCAGGACACCTCGCTGCTGCATCGTTCGGTGCGCGAGAACATCCTTTATGGCCGGCCCGATGCAACCGACGAGATGCTTGTCGAGGCGGCGCGGCGCGCCGAGGCGCTGGACTTCATATCAGGGCTTTCGGATGCCAGCGGCCGCAAGGGCTTCGATGCCCATGTCGGTGACCGCGGCGTCAAATTGTCCGGTGGCCAGCGGCAACGCGTCGCCATTGCTCGCGTTATGTTGAAGGACGCACCTATACTTATCCTTGACGAAGCGACCTCGGCGCTTGATTCCGAAGCCGAGGCGGCGATCCAGGAGAATCTCTACAAGCTCATGCAAGGCAAGACCGTCATCGCCATCGCGCACCGGCTGTCGACCATCGCGGCGATGGACAGGCTGGTGGTGATGGACAAGGGCCGTGTCATCGAGGAAGGTTCGCACGAAGAACTCGTCGCCAAGGGCGGGCTCTACGCGCAGCTCTGGCAGCGCCAGTCGGGCGGGTTCCTGCTTGAGGA
>NZ_RZQA01000419.1:0-5460 GCF_004022915.1 Mesorhizobium sp. M7A.F.Ca.US.006.04.2.1 | reverse complement strand
CTACCAGGACAGCCTCCTCCGCTTCGCCGAGAAGGCGCATCAGCGTGGCGTGCAGATCGTGCTGTTCACCGACCAGTGGCTGTCGCCGATCGCCCGCCTTGCTCGCCATGTCATCGCCGGACGAACCGCGGTGCCGTCGGCATGGGATTCATCGGCGGCCCTTTTCGTCGTCGCCGAAACGCTGATCGGCGCCGTCACCAGGCAACTGGAAGCAGAAGGCGCCAAACGCATTCGCGAGATGGAAAGTCTGCGTTAGTGCATATGCGATGATCCGAAGCGTTACGCATATTTTCTCAAACGTTACATATATTTAATATGCGCAGCCCCCGGAGAATTGTCATAAAGACGCGATATCGAGACGGCTTCTTTGCCTTACAATAGCCTCGCTGCGTCTGCTTCATTTCGGGAAACCGGTAGACGGAAGGATTGTTTTACCAACCGGAGTGCTGATGGCCGCCTGGAAACAGATACTTTTTGCATTCGTGATGCTGGTGGTGGCGGCAGCCGCCTGGCTGCGCTTTTATCCCGGCGCACCGGACGTGCTGGCACGTTGGGGCATCGACTGGGCTTACGCGGCAACGCCCCCGGCTGAAACCGGTGCCGCCAACGCGAGGCAGGCAAACGGCCGCAACGGCAACCAGCGGGTGAACGTGGTCGCCTTGGCGGCCACTTCGGCTGTTATCAACGACCGCCTGCAGGCGATCGGCACCGGCCGTGCCAACGCCTCGGTGACCGTCAATCCTTACAGCTCCGGCCGCCTCGCCGAACTGCTGGTCGAATCCGGCAGCCATGTCGAAAAGGGACAGATCCTCGCCACCCTCGATTCCGAGACCGAAGTGATCTCTCAGGACCGTGCCAAGCTCGCCTTGCAGGATGCTCAGTCCAAGCTCGACCGCGTCAAGTCGCTGCGTGCCTCCAATGCCGCGACCCCGGTAGCCGTGGCTGACGCCGAGGTGGTGCTGGCGGGCGCCAAGCTGGCGCTTCAGGACGCGGAACTTGCACTGCAGCGCCGGTCGATCCTGGCGCCGATCGCCGGCACCGTCGGCATCCTGCCGATCTCGGCCGGCAATTACGTCACCAACCAGTCGGCCATCGCCACGCTCGACGACCGGTCCTCGATCCTGGTCGATTTCCTGGTACCCGAGCGCTTCGCCGCCGCCGTCAAGGTCGGTGCGCAATTGACGGCGACGCCGATCGCCAATCCCAGCAACGCCTATAGCGGCACCGTTTCGGCCATCGACAACCACATCGATGAAAAGAGCCGCACCCTGCTGGTCAAGGCCAAGATCGCCAACCCGGCCGATTCGCTGCGCGCCGGCATGTCGTTCGGCATCACCATGAAATTTCCGGGGCAAACCTATCCGGCCGTCAGCCCGCTGGCGATCCTGTGGGGGTCGGACGGCGCCTATGTCTGGCAGATCGAGGATGGCAAGGCCAGGCGGGTCCCGGTGCGCATCATCCAGCGCAACACCGAGACCGTGCTGATCGACGCCGAGATCGACAATGGCGACATGGTGGTCACAGAAGGCACCCAGAGCGTCAGCGAGGGCGGCGCGGTTCGCCTTGCCGGCGAAGAGCAGCGCGCCGCGGACGCCGCCGCAGGCTCATGACCGGAACCATCAACACCGCCAGCGAGACCGGCTTCACCGCCCTGTTCATCCGCAGGCCGGTCATGGCCTTCGTGCTCAACACGCTGATCGCGGTCGCCGGCCTGGCCGCTTTCTACGGCGTCGAGATCCGCGAACTGCCTGATGTCGACCGCGCGGTCGTCACTGTTTCCACCACCTTCGAGGGCGCGGCGGCCGAGACCGTCGACCGCGAACTGACCGACACGATCGAGGGCGCCGTCGCCCGCGTCTCAGGCGTCAAGTCGATCTCGTCGTCTTCCTCGTTCGGCTCGAGCCGCGTCACCATCGAGTTCAACGACGGCGTCGATCTGAATGTCGCCGCCTCGGACGTGCGTGATGCTGTCGGCCGCGTCGCCAATCAGATGCCCGACACCGCCGATCCGCCGCGCATCGTCAAGGCCGACGCCAATTCCGACGCGGTGATGCGACTGGCGGTGACCTCGGACAACATGTCGATCCAGGACATGACCGTGGTGGTCCAGGACCAGATCGAGGACGAGCTTGCCGCCGTGCCCGGCGTTGCAGACGTCCAGGTCTATGGCGACCGCGACAAGATCTTTCGCATCGATGTCGACCAGAACAAGCTGGCCAGCCTCGGCTTCACGGTTGCCGATCTCAGGGCCGCCCTTGCCTCGGTCGCTTTCGATTCCCCTGCCGGTTCGATCACCACGACCAACCAGGACCTGATCGTCCGCACGACTGCCGACGTGACCACGCCGGAAGAGTTCGAAAACATCATTGTCGGCGGCACGACGCGCATCCGCGACGTCGCCACCGTCACGCTCGGTCCCGACGTCGGCCAGACCACGCTGCGCTCGGACGGCAAGACCGGCATCGGCATCGGCATCATCCGCCAGGCGGAATCGAACACGCTGGACATCTCGACCGGTGTCCAGGCCGCCGTCGCCAAGCTGCAGGAAAACCTGCCCAAGGGCATGTCGATCAAGATCACCAGCGACGACGCCGTCTTCGTCAAGGGCGCGGTGCACGAGGTCGAGATCGCACTCGGCCTGTCCGTGACTATGGTGCTGATCGTCATCTATGTGTTTCTCCTCGACTGGCGCGCGACGCTGATCCCCGGCCTGTCGATGCCCGTCGCCATGATCGGCACCATCGCTGCCATCTATCTGGCCGGCTTCTCGGTCAACATCCTGACCCTGCTCGCTCTGGTGCTGGCGACGGGACTGGTCGTCGACGACGCCATCGTCGTGCTCGAAAACATCGTGCGACGACGCAATGAAGGCATGGGGCCCCGCGCCGCCGCCGTGCTTGGCGCGCAGGAAGTGTTTTTCGCCGTCATTGCCACCACCTTGACGCTGGTCGCCGTCTTCGTGCCGATTTCGTTCCTGCCCGGCCAGACCGGCGGCCTGTTCCGCGAATTCGGCTTCGTGCTTGCCATGTCGGTGCTATTGTCCTGCGTTGTGGCGCTGACGCTGTGCCCGATGCTCGCCTCGCGCATGCTGACCAGCGCATCGCTCCACCACGAAGGGGGCCATGGCATCGGCGCCCGCATCGGCGGCGCGCTCAGTACGGCCTACAAGCGCGGCCTACACGCCTGCCTCGACGCGCCATGGATCGTGCTTCTGGTCGCGGTGCTGTTTGCCGGCACCGCCTTCACGCTGTTCGGCACCATCCGCCAGGAGCTGACGCCGACCGAGGACCGCGCCGCCGTGCTTCTGCGCATCAGCGCCCCGCAAGGCGTCAGCCTCGACTATACGACGCAGCAGATGCAGAAGATCGAGAGACTGATCCAGCCGATGCGCGATTCCGGCGAGATCCGCTCGACCTTCGAGAATGCCGGCCAGAACGGCTCCTACAATTCCGGCTTCATGGTGATGACGTTGGCGCCGTGGAACGAGCGCAGCCGCAGCCAGCAGGAGATCATGGCCGAGATCAGCCAGTTGACCAGGCAGGTTCCGAGCGTGCGCATCTTCCCGGTACAGCCCAACAGCCTCGGCATCCGTGGCGCCGGCAACGGCCTGCAGTTCGCGCTGGTCGGCAACGACCGCAAGGCGCTCGGCGACGCAGCCGTGAAGATCATCGCCGAGATGCAGAAGGACGCGCGCTTCCAGACACCGCGCCTGTCGATCGACCCGACGCAACCGCAGCTCGCCGTGGCCATCGACCGCGAGCGCGCCTCCGACCTCGGCATCGACATATCGGGACTGGCCAACACCTTGCAGGCCATGCTCGACGGCAACGATGTCGTCGACGTCTACATCGCCGACCGCAGCTACGGCGTGAAGCTGGTCTCGACCACCAATCCGATCAACGATCCGACGGATCTGGAAAACATCTTCCTGAAAACATCAGACGGACGTTTCGTGCCGATGTCGACCATCGCCACGCTGACCGAACGTGCCGTACCGCCATCACTGTCGCGCGAACAGCAGCAGCCCTCGGTGGCCATCACCTCCAACCTCAGTGGCGACTTCGCACTTGGCGACGCGCTCACCCGCGCCGAGGAGATCGCCACGCCGCTGCTGCCGCCAGGCAGCCGCATCTTGCCGCTGGCCGAGGCGGCGACGCTGGGCGAAACCAACAGCGCCATGATCACCATTTTCGGCTTCGCGCTGGTCATCATCCTCCTGGTGCTGGCCGCCCAGTTCGAAAGTTTCGTCAGTGCCGTCATCATCATGGCGACGGTGCCGCTCGGACTGGCCTGCGCGATTTTCGCGCTTCTGCTCTCGGGCACCAGTCTCAATGCCTACAGCCAGATCGGCCTGGTGCTTTTGGTTGGCGTCATGGCCAAGAACGGCATCCTGATCGTCGAATTCGCCAACCAGCTGCGCGATCGCGGGCTTGGCGTGCGCGAAGCGATCGAGCAGGCCTCGATCATCCGCGTGCGGCCGGTGATGATGACGATGATCTGCACCGTGCTCGGCGGCTTGCCGCTGGTGCTGGCGAGCGGCGCCGGTGCCGAGGCGCGCGTCGCGCTCGGCTGGGTCATCGTCGGCGGCCTGGGGCTGGCCACCGTCTCGACACTGTTCCTGACGCCGGTCGCCTATCTCCTGCTTGGCCGCTTCGTCACGCCGAAGACCCATGAGGAAGCGCGACTGAAGCGCGAGTTGGAGGAAGCCGCCTACACCAATGTGGAACCGGCGGAGTAAAGAAATCCAGGGAAAAGTGTGTAGCGGTTTTCCGTCCGGAATTTCGTAAGAAAAATAGTTCCGCCTATCTCAAGAACCGGCCTTCGATCGACCAGCGCGCGGCGAGGAAATTCAGCACCGCCGCCACCACGACACCGGCGATCTTTGCCGGCCACACTCCGGCGATGCCGGCAAACAGCGCGATGGAGAGGCTGGAGACGCCGAGCGAAATTAGCCCTCCAAGCGAGGCGAAGCGAAGGAATGCGTCACGCAGCCGGATGGCTCGATTGCGCTCGAACGACCAGAAGCCGTTCGCCGCGAAGGAAAAGGTGACGGCGATGAACCAGGCAGCAACGTTGGCCGGCAGCGGCGAAGCACCGAGCTTGAGCAGCAGGAAGAAGCTGGCAAGGTCGATGGCTGTGTTGGCCAGTCCGACAATGGCAAAGCGGACGATCTTGTTGCCGGTCGAACGCGGGGGCCGCTCGGCGTCGTTCATCCCCTGCCATCCATGATTGCGACATTGGCGCGGGCCAGGCTGGCTCCGAACGCGTCCGATGCCAGGGCCGCGAATTCGACCTCGCGCACACCTTGCATCGTGTCGCGCGCGCGCAGCGTCTCGTCGACATGGCCGGGATGGCACATGAACAGCCCTTGTTCCGGCAACCCTTCGACGGCGGCCTGCAGAACCGCAGTGAACTTTTCGGGCTGCCGCCAGTCATAGATGCCGGCGAGCGGCTGGAAAA
>NZ_RZQA01000418.1:0-5462 GCF_004022915.1 Mesorhizobium sp. M7A.F.Ca.US.006.04.2.1 | reverse complement strand
CCCTTCTGCTCGACTGGGTCCGATGGATGCGTCAATCCCTTCCGGATATCGCGCTTCGTGTGCACGTCGATGTGCCGCAGGACTTGATCAAACAAGTCGCATCCGGGCTCGTCGACGTGGCGATCATGTACGCGCCCCAGCATCGACCCGGCCTGAAAATCGATCTGCTTCTGGAAGAAAAACTCGTGTTTGCGACCACCAATTCCGAAGCGCGCCTCCTGGATGGGTCTGATTATGTCTATATGGATTGGGGTCCGGACTTTGGACATCACCACGGGATGAGTTTCCCAACTGCTGCGCCCGATCTTACTTTCGATCTCGGCCCGCTCGCATTGAACTATGTTCTTGCGGCGGGTGGCTCTGGATATTTCAGGATGAGCTCTGTGCAGCCTCACGTAGTGGCCGGCCGGCTGCACCTTGTGCCCGAAATGCCGCAGTTCTCCTATCCGGTTTACGCGGTGCAATCCGCAAATGCGGATGAGAGCGTAGTAGGTCCTGCCCTGACAGGATTGCATTCCGTTGCAAGAGCCGACAAATAATAGGAGCTCTTTTTGGGCGTCTAAGTGTCCGCTTGGATTGACGGGAACAGGAGATCCACTGTTGTCCCAATCCCTGGTTCACTCCTTATCCGGATCCGACCATTAACCGCCTGCGCCAATGCCTTTACTTGCAACATCCCTATCCCGGTGCCCTTCTCACCCTTTGTGGTGAAGAAAGGATCGAACACCTTCCGCAAAACTTCCGGAGCCATGCCGCAACCATGGTCTTTGACGCGAACGCGTGCGTAGGTACCCGGCCCGGGTGGGTCAGGTGTCATGGTGGTCTGCACGAATCGCTCAGTGATGACGTGAATCTCCCCGCCACCTGGCATCGCATCTCGCGCGTTTATGACGAGATTAAGCACTGCAGCGTCGAACAGCGCTGGGTCGATCAAGCAGTCCGGGACGTCGGAACCAAGCTCCAGCTTGACGCGGACATCGGGACCGGCGCCATACCTTAAGAGGGGCGCGAAAGACTTGAGGAACTCATTCAAATTGCCAGCATGGGCATCGAGTTCCTGATGCTTTGCGAAGGCGAGTAGCTGTGACGTTAGCTCGATCCCTCGATCGATCCCTTCCCGCGCTGCGGCAATGTAGGCACGCACGCTTTCGGGTGCGTCAGCTCTCCGCTCCGCGAGCCCGAGCCCGGATTGGATTACTGCCAGGAGATTTCTGAAATCATGGGCAATACCGCCTGTCATTTCGCCCAGCGCAGCAAGCCGGTGCGTCGCACGTTCGCGTTGCTCGACTGCAGTTCGGAGATAGAGAGTCGTGTCCGGCATCGGAGTGCGCGCGTCGCGTTCGGCCCGAGATGGTCGTTGAGTTTCACACGGAAACACACAGCCTGTCATAGAAGTCGCCCCTAAAGGTCACTGACGACACCCGAGCAACCCGCGCTCCCATCAATATCGTCGTATTCTGTCTCATTTGTTGCTGAGGGCCGTACCTTTCATGAGCATGATCTAAGCACGCCGGACGACCCTTTTCGTCATAATGTCTTCGACAGTCGGGAATGCCTTGAGGGTCTCCTCCGGTAGGTCGCCATTTGCTCCGACCATTTCAGACCAGCCGTGTACCTCTGGTTCGCCGACGATGATGCGGCCGACCATCCCGGCATGCTCATGCGGGACACAATAATAATCGTACACCCCCTGCTCGGTGAAGGTAACCGAAAAGCTTTCCTTGGGCAGGAGGTAGTCGGAATCCCATGGTTTTGCCGCCTTGGGCATGCGAAGCGGTCGCTCGAAGTTTGCCGGGTGGTAGGCTGTGGTTGTGTGCGAATTGCCAGGATTGAGATTGGTCCAGCGGACCGTCTGACCCGGTTTGATCAGAATGCCAATCGGATCGAACCAGACTTGTGAACCGTCGCCGCGCCCTCGCATCTTGATTTTGACCACCTCGCCGGCCCATACCGACAGAGAAGGCAGGGAAAGGGCGGCGGCGAGACCGCCGCCCGCGCCCAATATCTCACGGCGCGTGAGTGTCATTTGGCGACCCGCGCCTCGTCTGCGGCTGGGACATGCCACAGCACAATGTGGACATGCGGCTCTTCGACGCCTGGATGACCGGCATTGTAGTAGACGTCGACATGGTCGACATTGCCGCCGGGCGCGGCGAGGTTGTCAAAGCGTTTGTCCGGATTGAGATCTTTGATCGGCAGCATATAGATGGTGCTGACAATTTTGCCGTCGTGATCATAGGCAAGGAACGGACCGGCCGGCAGTGTCGCCGGATCGACAAAAAGTTGACCCATGCCAGGTAGGAAGTCGGGCAGCTTCACAAGCTTGCTGACCTGTTGGTAAGGCGCTGCTGGCGGGGATTTGGTGACCTCAGACGCCGCCATGGCGCAAAGCGAGCTGGCCATTGTCACGACAAGTGCGAGGGCGAGCTTCTTCATAGGTTATCTCCTTGTTGAATTCAAAAGTCACGATGCCGACAATTTAGGAGACCGGTACACGAAATCGTTGTTTAGCTTGTTGATACCGCCTGTCGCGCCCTGCCAGTAAGTAGGAGGCCCCTATTTTCGTCAAACGAAATTAGCTGGCATTTCAGTGCAGTAATTCTGCTTGCGCCGCCCGCACTGTTTGCTTGATTTCCGGAAATCCTTCACTACCTGTGAATTGCCATGGATATCTTCAGCCTCCATTTCCGGCGAGAGCCAATCCACCTCAAAATGGGCTCTTAACCCGGACGCGAGAAGGCACTGCCTTCGCGGCCGGGACAGCCAGGATTCCACTTCATCCGAAAGTGAACAGAGCCCTGCTTAAGCAGTGCGACTGATCACTGCGCGTTTGGAACGACACGAAGATTGACGCTCATGATCTCCCCCATCCTGTCAGAAGAAGACATCTCGCTTGACCTTGTGACAAAGGGAAAGCAATCAGCCTTGTCAAAAATCGCGATTAGGATTGCGCGAAGAACTGGGATTGACCAGCAGGTGGTTCTGCGTGGTCTTTTCGACCGCGAGCATCTCGGCTCGACCGGCATCGGCCGTGGCGTCGCGATCCCGCACGCTCTACTCAGCACAATCTATTCGCCGGTCGCGTCTTTGACACGCTTGGCCCAGCCCATTGATTTCGAGGGCCCAGACGACGATCGTGTAGATCTCATTTACACCGTGCTCTGGCCGCGTTCTGCCACTTCCGCCTTTCTCCCTGCCCTTTCGCAAATGTGCCGGCTGTTTCGGGCATCTCAGGTTCGGGAACATCTCCGGCAGGCACGGTCATCTGATGAGGTGTTGGCGATCCTCGAAACTGAATCGCATCAGGAATTCCCTCCCAATTTGCATACTTCCCGTGTCGGACCTTACACCGCAATGTCTAGGCAGTTCAGCAACGCCTAGGTCCCCAGGCCACGTTGGGGCGGACCTTGGGAGGTTTCGCAAAGATAGATTGACAATCTATGTTTTATGGCGATCATCATGGGCGAGCCAAGGCTTGAACCCGCTTGGATGGGACAGAGGAAGCCAGGAGCAAACAGATGAGCCAGAATGATCAGAGCAGGAGGACGATCGTCGTCGACGGCGTCCCATTGCCAGAGTTGCTTGATGAGACAACGATCCGCGAGGTGGTCCACGGTTTTTACGGCGAAATTCGACATGATGACCTTCTCGGCCCCATTTTCCACGATCGGATCGAGCCAGACAGTTGGCCACAGCATCTAGCGAAGATGTGTGACTTCTGGTCTGCGACGTTGCTTCGGACGTCCCGATATGAGGGGCGGCCACTGCCGCCACACCTGGCTATAGCCGGCCTCGGCGAGACGCATTTCCGTCGCTGGTTAAAGTTGTTTCGCAAAACGGTTCGCCGCATTTGCCCGCCCGAGGTGGCAGCGCTCTTTATGGACCGAGCGCTTCGTATCGCGCACAGTTTCCGTTTAGCGATTGCCTTCAACCGCGGTGAGACCACGATTGGCCTCGCACCTATTGTCGAGAAGGACCTTTGATGCAGACTGGTTGGTAAGGATTCTCGCGCCAACAGCAGGAGAGATGCATGCGGCTGACTGCCTTCTCAGACTACGCGTTGCGAATGCTGATGTACGCCGCCTCCGCCGGTGACCGGCTGGTCACGATCGAGGAAGCTGCGCGCACCTTCAACATATCGAAGACGCACCTGAACAAGGTCGCCAATACCCTCACCCGCAGCGGCTATCTGAAAGCCATCCGTGGCCGTTCCGGCGGGCTTGTTCTCGGACAGCGGCCCGAGATGATCCGGATCGGCGACGTCGTGCGGTTGACGGAGCCGGATTTCGCACTGGTTGAATGTTTCGCGACTGATGGAAACCAATGTGTACTAACTGCCTCTTGCAAGCTTTCAGGGATGTTTGGTGAAGCGATTGCCTCGTTCCAGAGCACCCTGGACCGCTATACGCTGGCCGACATCATGCTGGCGCCGAAGGACTTCCTTGGCAGCCCGAAAAGACCCGCTGGCAACGGTGCGGCGCACAACGTCTCATGATTATTTCGTTACGTGCCCGTTTTGCTCCGATGGAGACGCCCATGCCTGACTCAAAGATGAAGGAAAAGCCGTTACCGAGAGAGATCGATTCCGGTATCGACCCCGACAACAGCCTGCTGCCAATGCTTCTTGGCGGGCTTGTGTTGATAGTCCTCGGCGCGATTGTCGTCATGATGTTTGTCTAGTTGGCGACGCATGACGCTGTGTTAGAACATCGTTCAGCAGCATTCGTGCAGTCAAGCGCCCGCGTGACGCCAATGTAGGGCGCGGGCACTCTCGTGATGTCGCCGCTGGGGACATGTTGTCGCAGAACAGAGTCCACTTGAGCCTGGTGTCCGCCGAAGACAATCGCGTATTAGGCGACAATATGGCGCCAGGTTTGCGACGGCGGTACGTGGCCGGACTGTGTACGCCATCGGTGTCGGTGTCTAAGTACAATCAGGTCCGAGACTCCTCAGTTCGATGAAGTGAGTTCGTGAGCTAAAAAAGGCCGGACTGATAAGCCCGGCCAGGTTTGAAGGTAAATACCTCCTGAGGGGAACGCGTCGACGAATGGGGAGAAACGCTCGACGCAACACCTATGTGGGACGCGTAGCTTATCTTACAACGACAGGGTGATGGGCCACAATCGCTGCTCCGTCGAGCCAGGGACGCAAAGCTCGCCTTCATTTGTCGAGCAGGTGGATACCCGCGCACCACCCAGAAGAACTTTGGAATAAATGGCACTAGTTGATCTTTTTTTGAGCCCTATAAACTGCGCAAGAGATCAACATAGAAACTGCAGATATTTAATCATAAAATTCATTTGCTTCACGAAGGACTTGAGCTTTAGCCTAACCTCGATCGTTGTGAGGCGATCGCAAATCAGTTAGGAGAAAACGATCGTGAGCATCAAAATACTTTGCATGGGAGCGGCGGCTCTCACAACTGTAGCTGGCGTAGCATTTGCGGGTGCGCTTGACGAACC